>WRFY01000102.1 GCA_009783445.1 Candidatus Azobacteroides sp.
AGCCGCCGGTAGTGCCGTTGAGGGCTTCCAGCCCAAGAAAGATGCTGATACTGATTGGGTTTGTGTTTTTGGGGGGAGTTGGAGCGGCAGGGTGGATATTATTCAAGGATTCCCTATTTTCTTCAAAGGAATGAAAAAAATTACAGCTTTTTAATATTGATCATTAATAACTTATTTATTCTTTTAACAAATCATTGTCAACGATGAATAGAATATTGCTTACTGGCGCCGACGGATTTATAGGTTCCCATCTAACAGAAATGTTGTTAAAACAAGGTTGTTACGTCAAAGCGTTATCTTATTATAATTCTTTCAATTATTGGGGGTGGTTGGACAATATCTCTCATCCTAATTTAGACATAATAACGGGGGATGTACGCGATCCTCATTTTTGTAAATATATAGCCAAAGATATTGATATGACATTTCATTTGGCTGCATTAATTGCTATTCCTTATTCCTATATTGCTCCAGATAGTTATGTAGATACCAATGTAAAAGGCACATTGAATATCTGTCAGGCAGCCAAAGAAAATGGCGTAAAGCGAATTTTGATTACGTCTACTTCAGAAGTTTATGGAACAGCAAAATATGTGCCGATTGATGAAAATCACCCGAAACAACCTCAATCGCCTTATTCGGCATCCAAGATAGGGGCTGATGCGATGGCGATGAGTTTTTATAATGCATTTGAACTTCCGGTGACAATTGTTCGGCCTTTTAATACTTATGGCCCTAGACAGTCGGCGCGTGCAATTATTCCTACCATCATTACACAAATAGCTAATGGCGTTAAGGAAATCAAACTAGGAGATTTAACCCCAACAAGAGATTTTAACTATGTAAAAGACATCTGTAAAGGTTTTATCGAATTATCGAAATGTGATGCAGCTATTGGTCAGGAAGTAAATATTTGCAGCAATTACGAAATTTCAATGCGTGATACATTGGAACTGATTGCTCGATTGATGGATTCCGATGTGAAATTTATTGAAGATGAACAACGGTTAAGGCCCAAAAACTCGGAAGTATTTCGGTTGTGGGGCGATAATACGAAAATGAAAACATTGACGGGATTTTTGCCTTCCTATAGTTTAGAAGCTGGCTTACAAGAAACGATCGAATGGTTTACAAATGCAGCAAATAGGGTAAAATACAAATCCGATATTTACAATGTATAAAGATATTATCCGTTTTATACAAACACTTTACGGTACGCGAGAAATGATACCGCTTCATGCTCCACGGTTTATGGGGAATGAAAAAAAATATTTGGATGAATGTATCGACAGTACCTTTGTTTCCAGCGTGGGTAAATTTGTCGACCGTTTTGAAAAAATGGTGACGGAATATACCGGCAGTCAAAAAGCGGTTGTATGTGTAAATGGAACCAATGCTCTCCATTTGGCATTATTATTGGCAGGTGTTGAGAGGGATGATGAAGTTATCACACAATCGTTAACTTTTATTGCCACTTGTAATGCGATCAGCTATATTGGCGCTTACCCTATATTTATAGATGTTGATAAAGATACCATGGGATTATCTCCTTCTGCCATTGAAGCATGGTTAAATGCATTTGCATTTGTAAAGAATCATGCATGTTATAATAAAAAAACAGGTAGGAGGATTAAAGCCTGTGTGCCGATGCATACTTTCGGACATCCGGTCCATTTGGACGAATTGATAAATGTATGCGAAAAGTATCATTTGGAATTGGTGGAAGATGCTGCGGAAAGTATCGGCAGTTTTTATAAGGGAAAACATACCGGAACTTTCGGCAAGGTCGGGGTTCTCAGTTTTAACGGCAATAAAACAATCACTACCGGTGGAGGAGGAATGTTATTGTTCAATAACGAGAAATTAGGCGCACATGCCAAACATTTGACAACCCAAGCAAAAATACCCCATCGTTGGGAGTTTGTGCATGATGAAATAGGCTATAACTATCGAATGCCGAATATTAATGCCGCTTTGGGATGCGCTCAAATGGAATATATAGATACGATATTGGCAAATAAACGGGAAACGGCCATGAAATACAAAGAATTTTTCCAAATGGTCGAGGATATAGATTTTTTCGATGAACCCGAAAATTGTCGATCTAACTTTTGGTTAAATGCTATTTTATTAAAAAATAAAGAAACACGGAATGATTTTTTACAATGCAGCAATGATAATCATGTAATGACACGACCCATCTGGTCTTTAATGAATCGATTACCCATGTTTGCCAAGTGTCAAACGGATGATTTGACAAATACAATCTGGTTTGAAGAGAGAGTGGTGAATTTACCAAGTAGTGCAAGGTTATAATAGTATGGAGAAAATCGTAATTATTGGTGGCGGAAGTTTTTTGGGAAATATGATCAATTATATAGAGAGTATGAATGCCTATGATATAGTGGGTTATACGGACATTGTCGATAATGGAACTGTCTTATATGTAAAATATATAGGGGATGATTCTGTTTTATTAGACCTCTATAACGAAGGAGTTACAAATGCAGCCATTGCGGTTGGCAATAATCTGAATAATACAGTTGTAAAACAAAGGATTGCACGTAATGCAAAAAAAATAGGTTTTTCATTACCTGTTATAAAAGGACAGAATGTTATAATCCATAAAGGAGTAAATATTGGAGAAGGGACAATTATAAGGGATGCTGCTATTATACAGAGCAACTGCAACATAGGAAATTACATAATGATTGGAGATAATTGTGTAATATCACATGATACTTCAATAGGAGATTTTACACAGGTCGTCTCCGGATGCGTTATAGGTAAAGGATGCAAAATCGGGAATAATATTTTTGTGGGATTCTCATCAGTAGTAACTAATGATGTGGTAATTACAGACAATTGTATTATTGGAGCTAAAAGCTTGGTAAATAAAAATTGCGAAATTAAAGGCAAATACTTTGGACAACCAGCAAGACTGAAAGAAAAATATGAGTAAAGGAGTATACATTATTGCGGAAATAGGGCCCAATCATAATGGAAATAGTGAGATAGGATTGAAAATGATAGAGGAAATTTCCACGACAGGCGTTAATGCCATAAAATTTCAATTGACCAATCCATATGCATTATATAGTATGGACTCTTTTAAAGCATCCTATCAGAAAAAAAATGATTCAGCAAAATCTCCATTGGAGATGTCTCTAAGATATCAATTGAAAAGAGAAGATCATATTAAATTGTATTCTGCATGTAAAGAATGTGGAGTTGATTATATATGTACTGCTTTTGATATTGGAAGTATGACATTTTTAGATTCTCATATTTATATGCCTTATTTTAAAATTGCCTCCGGTGAAATATTTTCTTTAGATATCATTGATTATATTTCAAAAAGAAATAAACCGGTTATACTTTCGACAGGAATGGCAACGTATTCTGAAATATCAGCTTCAATAGAATTAATTAATCGAAATTTTAAAAAAGATATCACCATTCTACATTGTATATCTAATTACCCTGCGAAATTTGAGGAAGTAAATCTTTTAAATATGCAGGAAATTATGGAACGGTTTAACTATTCTGTTGGTTTTTCAGATCATACCATAGGAAATGATTGTGCGATTGCAGCAGTTGCAATGGGTGCAAAAATGATTGAAAAACATGTCACTTTCAATAAAAACGCTGAAGGTCCAGACCATAAGGCTTCTATTGATATTGAAGAGTTGCGTTCTTTGGTAAATAGCATCCGAAATGTTGAGGTTGCGATAGGAGTTAGAGACAGAATATTTAGCGAACAGCAAAGAGAAATAAGCAAAGTTGCACGTAAAAGTATTGTAACAGCGTATAAAATTAATAAGGGAAATATTATAAAAGAGGAAGATATATGTTATAAACGTCCCGGAATTGGTTTTCTTCCTATTGAGAAGAATTTAATTATTGGGAAAAAGGTTATTATTGATATTGAAGCTGATAAGATAATTAAACCTAAACATATATTATGGGAATAAAAGTTGGATTTATTACTGGTGCGAGGTCCGAATTCGGAGTAATGAAACAATTGATATTATCAATGTTATCAGATTCTGAATTTGAAGTTAAGCTATATGTTACCGGAATGCATTTATTGAAGAAATACGGTAGTACATATAAAGAAATTGAAAGAACTATTATTCCGATAACAAAGAAAATCCATGCATACGACGAAAAAGATAATTTAAAAATTATTGATTTTACCAATATAGTTAATAATCTATTTTTAGTATTGCAAAGTGAAGATATAGATGTATTATATATTGTAGGAGATCGAATTGAAGCATACGGCGCAGCACTTGTTGCACATTTTTTGAATATACCTATAGCACATTATGCTGGAGGACAAATAACAGAGGGGGCTATTGATAATATTTACAGATATAATATATCCAACTTGGCGTCTATTCACTTTGTTACGTCTAAATTTGCAGCTGAGAATTTATCAAAGATACCAACAATTAACAGTAGTAATGTGCATTTGGTGGGTTCCACAGCAATTGATTCAATATATAAATTTTTGGAAAATCCCATTGATTTAAAATCTATTGATGAACGTTTGATACCGAATGGCTATGCTTTAATGACCTTTCATCCCGCTACAAAATCAAACGAATCGATTGGGAGTATAATAATACCATGTGTTCAAGAAATATTGGATTTGGGTAAGCAAGTACTTATTACATATCCCAATAATGACAATGGAAATTCTGAAATTATTGATGCAATTGAACAATGTACCAACGATGACAATGTTTTTCTAATAAAAAATTTAGGTGTAGAAAATTATTATTGCGCAGTATATAATTCATCCTTTGTTATAGGGAATTCAAGTAGTGGGATCATTGAGGTACCGTATTTTTCTAAATATACTATTAACATAGGAGATAGGCAAAAAGGTCGTTTAAAACCAAGATCAGTAATAGATGTTCCTTGTTCTATGGATAAAATAAAAAACACTTTAAATTCTCTTACACTTATAAATTGGATTCCCCCTAAACAGGAATATCTTTATGGTACGGGAGATAGTATTAAAAAAATTAAAGATTTATTATTGGAGTATTTTAAGAGGTGAAATATGAACACTTACGAAAAATATATAATAAATATATCCGCTACTATTTTTGATGCATTAGTAGCTCTCGATAAATTAACAGCCGACATCTTGACTCTGTTTGTTGTTGATAATAATTACAAACTTAAAGGTACGGTGACAGATGGCGATATTAGACGAGCATTATTAAAAGGTATTACTTTAGATGATAGTATCACAACGGTTATGAATAAAAATTTTCACTATTTTACTGCTGCTAACATTAATGTGAACCTTGTAAAGAAATGTCGGTATAATAAAATATGGCTACTACCATATTTATCAGATGATGGCGTTTTACAGAAGGTGTTCAATTTACAAAATCAAATATCTATTCTTCCGGTAGATGCTGTTTTAATGGCAGGTGGAAAAGGAGAAAGATTAAGACCTTTAACTGAAACGACCCCAAAACCTTTACTGCCAATAGGGGATAAATGTATTATTGATTATAATGTGGACAGATTAATAAACTACGGAATTTCAAATATATTTGTTACAATAAATTATTTGAAGGAACAAATAGAAAATCACTTTAGTACTCCAAGAAATGATGTAGAAATAAAATGTATAAGGGAACCTTACTATTTAGGTACTATAGGATCTGTAAAATTCATTAACCATTTTCGAAATGACAGTATTTTGATTATGAATTCGGATTTATTTACAAATATTAATTTTGAGGAATTTTATTTGCATTTTATAGATAATAATGCAGATATGTCTGTTGCAACAATACCATATTCAGTATCTATTCCTTATGGAATTTTCAAGTTTGAGAATCAAAGTATAAAGATAACAGGAATAGAAGAAAAACCCAAATATAATTATTACGCAAACTCAGGTATTTATTTAATTAAACGCTCTATTTTAAACTTGATTCCAGATGATATTTTTTTTGACGCAACTGATCTAATTGGTGTGTTAATTTCTAAAGGTTATAGTGTTATCCGTTTTCCCATCGTAGGATATTGGATTGATATTGGGAAATATGAAGATTATAATAAAGCTCAAGATTTTGTTAAGTATATTTAATTAAAACTATGTATAAAAACAAAAGAATATTAGCTATTATCCCTGCAAGAGGTGGTAGCAAAGGCATTCCGCATAAAAATATAAAGGAATTGAATGGAAAGCCTTTAATTATTTACTCAATTGATATTGCTCGCCAAGTTTTTACAGATGAAAACATCTGCGTGACAACCGACGATCAACAAATTATTGATGTGGTTGAGAATTATGGCTTACATGTGCCTTTTGTCCGTCCAGCCTATTTAGCAACAGATGAGGCAACAACTCATGATGTTTTAATGCACGCGTTGAATTTTTACGAACAAAAAGGAATATTTTATGATATTATATTACTATTGCAACCAACCTCTCCGTTTCGTTTAAAACAACATCTTGAAGAGGCTATGGATTTATACACAGATAGTTTTGATATGATCGTTTCGGTAAAGGAAGCCTCTGCAAATCCTTATTACAACCTTTTTGAGGAGGATGAGTTTGGTCATTTACATGTATCCAAAGGGAATGGAAAATATACTCGCCGACAGGATGCACCTACGGTATGGGAATACAACGGATCTATTTATGTGATAAATGTAAAATCACTTAAGGGAATGAAAATGAGTGATTTCACAAGAAAGAAAAAATATTGCATGCAGGATATTTATTCAATCGATATTGATACTCCATTGGATTGGATGATTGCCGAAGAGTTTATGAAAAAATATGATTAATCTATAGAAAATTTATTATGATTTTTATGATGATGTAAATATTTAGGGGACATATGGATATTTTTAATAGAACAATAAAATTTTTTAATTATCAAATAAATAAAAAAAATTTGGGCAGCCTCTTTTTTTCAATACAATTTGAGAAACAATATGATTATCTGTATCATTTTAGTGAGCCTGAAAATGACATTGAAAGATCATTTTATCAATATAGATGCCAATGTTTTGTTCAAGGGAAAATAAATGTATTCTTTAAAGAAATTATATCTGGTGTATTTTTTTTACCATTTATACTGTTTCTTTTGATTAAACGAATTTTAATTAAAAATAAGAGAGAAAAAATTCAAAACATTTATATTGCAACAGGTGCTAATAATATAGACAATGAGTATCTTTCAACGAAATTTGGATCAATTAAAGATATTTATTATGCGTCTAACTACTACTTGAGTTATAGAGATTTAGTTATTATTGCGAAGCTAATATATAGTCATCCATTTTCACCTTTTTGGTATTTCAAAAATAGCTATAAATTATCAATTTATCGATATATAATTGATAGCTATTCTCCAGAAAATATTTTGTGTTCTTCAGAATATTCTTTTACTTCATCTTTATTAACTAGTTATTGTGAAATGTTTTCGATAAGACATGTAAATGTCATGCACGGTGAAAAACTATTTTTTATAAGAGATTCTTTTTTTCATTTCCATGAATGCTTCATATGGGATAATCATTATAGACGATTATTTAATTCATTGAGAGCTTTATGTGATCAATACTACATTTTTTTGCCTAAAGAGTTTAGATTAAATAATAAAAATAATAAGAAAGTTAGTCTTGGACTTACTTATTATTTGGATTCTGAATCAAAAAAGGGATTATTAGCAATTAGAAAAACTTTATTATCAATAAACATACCCCCATCTAAAATAGCCATACGATATCATCCGCGATACAATAAGGTAAATCTAAAATTTATAAATGAAACATTTAAAGATTTTATTATTGAAAATCCTTTTTCTACATCAATTATAGAGTCTTTTTCGATAACGAAATGTGTTGCTTCTTTGTATTCAACAGTCTTATTTCAGGCATATCTATTTGGAAATAGTATTGTTATTGACGATTATAGTTGTCCTGAGAGATACAATCAATTATTAAAGATGAATTATATAATTATGAATAAGCCACATTATAAAATATCTGATTTGTTAAGGAAAAATATTATTCTATGAGAATATTACATATATGTGATTACATTTCGATAAATGAAGATCCTGAGTTTTCAAGAAATATATCAGGTTATGGATATATGGTTCTTTGCATTGCAAAATCCATTTCTGCATTACATGATATAGAGAATCTAGATCTATTAACCTTGAATTGTTTTACAAAAGGTCGTAAAATTGATGAAGTGCAGATAGTGAAAAGAAACATTATGGATTTACTAAAAGATATTAAAATAAAATACATTTTTAGATCAATTGGTATGCTTCTTAGATATAGACCTAATTTTTTTTGGAGCATTAGAATATTTTTTTATTATTTGAGTTTGGGGCATGTAGAATCTATAATCAAAAATGGAAAATATGATTTAATTCATTTTCATGGTATTGATTTTTTAACAGAATCAATGATTAATTATTGCAAAAAGCATAATATGAAATTTTTAGTTACTTTGCATGGCTTATATTCTTTTCATGAAGAGACAAATGTTACTTGGCTACAAATTAAAAATGAACGTAATTTTTTAAAGAGAATAATTATTGATGAAATACCTGTTACCGTGATTAGTACCGGCATAAAAAATGTAATTTTAAACTATTTAAATGCAAACGTCATAGATTGTATTCATATAGTCCCCAACGGGACTGATATTGAATATACAAAATATAATAACATTAATATTAGAAATTTACATAATATAAGAGAAGAAGAAAAAATAATGTTGTGTGTGGGTAATATATCCGAAAGGAAAAATCAACTACAAATAGTGCGAGCATATAGAAAACTAGAGGAGAAGATAAGAAATAAATTAATAATTTTATTTTTAGGCATTAATCACGTTACTGATTTTGAAGTTGAAATAAAGCAAAATGGTATGAAAAATCGATTAATTTTATGTGGTAATATATCCAAAGATATATTACCGCAATATTACTCTCAAGCAAATTATACGATATTAACCAGTATATCAGAAGGATTTGGATTATCTATAATAGAAGGCTTTGTTTTTGGATTGCCTAATCTTACTTTTAGCGATCTTGCTGCTATCCCTGATATATTTGATCCTCAGGCTATGTTTTTAATAGATAATAGAGATGATGATTCTTTGACAAAGGGAATTGCTGAGTTTATTCAAATAAAGTGGGATAGTGAATATATAAAACAATATTCGCGTAACTTTTCTTTGGAAAAAATGGCAAAAAACTATAGTGATATTTATAAAAAAATCATTCAATGATTACCCTCTCTCATAAGAATTATTCATTTATAGATATTTTTTTCCCTTTTATTATTATTTTAGCTCCTTATTCAATATTGGGATTCAAACAAATTATCCTTACCATTTTATTTTGTTATGCAATTTATTGCGTTTGCACAAATAGATGTAAAATGTATGTTCATAAGTATTTGTTTTTCTTTATTATAACATATACATTCATTCAATTATTAAATATATTTCGACATCCATGGTTGCCTTTTTTCACAAATATGAACAATTTCATAATGCCATGGTTTATATTATTTATTATAAGTACGATAGCGTACAAAATCAATAAGACTAATTTATACAGAATATATTCAATCGTTGGATTTGTAGTTGCAACTACTTTATATCTTCAATCAATTGGTTTATTGATTTTTAATATTCCTGCCAGACCAATCAATTTATTGCCAGTGTCTGCTGACGATTTTCACTTTTGGAACTATTTTCGTGGTGAAAGGCCTTCTGCATTTTTTCCAGAGCCACAAGCATATGCTTCATTTATGCTTCCTTTACTGTTTTTGACACTGAATAGAAGGAAATTTATTTATTCTACATTTATTGGGGGTTCCATTTTTTTTTCAACATCAAGTCAAGGAATTTTATTAGTTATTATTTTATTAATATTCATGTTTGTTATACATCCGAATAAATGGTATCTCAAAATTGCATATATAGCTTTTATAATAATAATCGTTGGCGCATTTTTAGTATTACCTGTTTTTAATTTTGCGTATGAGAAAATAATTAAGATTTTTAATCCTGAGTTATTAAAAGATAATATAAGGTTAGTACGTGGGTATTTGATATATTCTACCTTCAATGCTAATGACCTTTTGCTAGGAATCGGAGATGGAAACCAACAAATGTATGTGGAGAATAATCTTTATTTATTTTGGGATTGGGCGAAAGCTCATATCAGTGATAACGAACAGTTAATGGGATATTCTACAACTATAGCACGCATATTAATTGCAGTAGGTCCATTGCCGTTACTATTTTTTATACAAATGATATATAAAATGTATAAATATGATGATAAAATTATGAGGCCGTTATTAATAATCATACTTTTTTCTTCTTTTGCCCAAACACTACTATTTAATTCTTGGTTTTTTTTTTACTACCTGTTTTATATAGGTTATTGTGATAAAGAAAAATACGGTGAAAACTTTTATATATTTAAAATAAAATCATAATGAAAGGGATAAATTCATATAGGGTAACGTGTTTACGACAATTTTGCTGGGATATTATTGTCAATGGCATTATTGCATCATATTTTTTCCCTAATTTTATAAGACTATTTTTCTATAAGTTACTCAAATTTAAAATATCAGCTACAGTTCATGCAAAATGTTATTTTGGATCCAATAAAATAAAAATAGGTAAACGTACATATATAAATAGGGGTTGCCTCTTCGATAATGAAAATGGAGCTTTCATTGAAATTGGAAATGATTGTGCCATAGGATATAATGTTTCATTTTTGACAACCAATCATGATATTACTAATCATAATAGGAGAGGTGGAAAAGTGATCTCTAAAAAGATATGTATAAAAGATGGGTGTTGGATAGGGGCTAACTCAATTATATTGCCTGGTGTTACGGTTGAAGAAGGATGTGTTATTGGTGCAGGTTCAATAGTAACAAAAAATACGGAAAGTAACTGCATCTATTTAGGTATCCCATCTAGAAAATATAAAAATATTACTTTTTCATGAAAATTGGATTGATTACAACACATTACGCTATTAATTACGGCGCAGCATTACAAGCGTATGCTCTATATAAAGAGTTAGAAAAATTTGGCAGGAGTGAAATTGTGAATATTGTTATTAATACTGCAGTCAGTGGTAGAAAGATAAATTATAAAATAGATTCTATCCATAATATCTTATTAAGTTGCTTTACTTTATTTAATTTTAAATATCGTAAACAATTTTACGAAAAAATCAGATTATTTGATCGGTTTATAAAAACAAAATGTAAGCTTTCGAGTGAAATTTATACATCATATGATGATGTTAGACAGCGACTTCCTTTTTATGATTATTTAGTATGCGGTAGCGATCAGATATGGAATTTGAACCTATTACAAAATCCTATTTTCTTTTTACGTTTTGAAGATATATATCCCAATACTAAGTATATTGCTTATGCCCCAAGTGTAGCGGAAAAACTTACAAAAGAACAATATAACATATTGGCTGAAAATATAAAACATTTTTCGGCAATATCAGTAAGGGAAAAAGAAGGAGTGGACGAAGTGCAAAAATGCACGAATAAAATTGTAAAGAATGTGCTAGATCCTGTATTTCTACTTGAAGCTAAGGATTGGGAATTAATTATGGAACCGGTAGAAGATATAAAGGTACCTTATATTCTATTATATACGATAGCAGGGAACAAGGAATATACGAGAGTTGTTAACATAATTCGTAAAATATATCCATATCTTGTTGTTTGTATCAGTACCCATGCATATAATAAGTTTAATGCTGATATGTGTATCTACGATACGTCTCCGGAGAATTTTTTGTGGTTAATACGAAATGCAGAATTTGTGTGTACGAGCTCTTTTCATGCTACAGCCTTTTCAATAATATTTGAAAAACAATTTATTGCTATTCCGGACAAAAGAAGAAGTTCTAGGCACGAATCGTTGTTACAACAATTAGGTATTGAAAATAGATTAGTATTTCACTCTAAAGATATTAAATCAATTGATCACTTGGGAATTGATTTTATTTCTGTTAGAGAAAATTTAGTAAGATTAAGGCAAGAATCCATTAATTTTTTAAAAGAGTCATTATGTTAGCAGATAAGTATTCTTGTACAGGGTGTGCTGCTTGTTTTGATGCGTGTAAATTTTCTTCCATAAACATGGAGTATGAAGAAGGTTTTCTATATCCATTGATAGATAAAACTAAATGCACAAAATGTATGTTATGTACTAAGGTTTGTCCAATTTTGAATAAACAAAATTTTAATAATGATAATATTCAAAAAACTTATATAAGTTGGAATAAAAATAAAAAACAAAGGAAGAGATCGTCTTCAGGAGGACTATTCCCTGCCTTTTCAAAGTACTTTATCGACAATGGAGGTATAGTTATAGGAGCAGGATATGATGAAAATATGCACTTGAAACATAAATGGACTGATAACCAAAACGGTTTAAAATGTTTTTCCGGATCAAAATATTTACAAAGCGATACCAAAGGAATATATTTTCAAACTAAGCAATTTTTGGATAAAGGAAAATTAGTTTTTTTTAGTGGTGTCCCTTGTCAAATATTAGGATTATTCAGTTATCTCGGAAACAACTATGATAACTTATTTGCATGTGAGGTTTTCTGCCATGGAGTACCATCTCCCGAAATATTCAAGGATTATATATCGTATTTGGAGAAGGATGGGAATAAGATAATTGGATTCGATTTCAGAAGTAAAATATTAACATGGTCAAAACCATGCGTAAAATTATCTTATAAAGGACGATTGCCTAAATATACACTTTTTAGCATGTGTAATTTTATAACATGGTTTGGATTACATCTCTCAGTAAGGGAGTCCTGTTTTAATTGTCCATGTAGAACATTGAAAAGAAATGCTGATCTAAGTATAGGTGATTTTTGGGGTATAGAAGATGTTGATGCTTCATTAAAAAGACGTAATGGCATATCTGCTTTAATCATAAATTCGAAAAAAGGGGATTTTTTATTTGAACAAATATCTGAAAACTTATTCTTTAAAAAATGCACATTAAATCAGATTATTAAGAAAAATAAATGGCTAATTGCAAATTACGATCATCCCATAGAACGAGAAAAGTTTTTTCATACTTGGAAAGAACAAGGTATAACAGGACTTATAAAAAGATATCCTAGTGCTAAAATTAGTTCAAAACTAATAAATAGGCTAAAAAGCTTTATTCAGTGAGGATTCAGAAATCACTATCAAATGCCATTATCTATTCTGGAATGTTATTTTTGCAAAAAGCAATTTCATTTCTAATGTTGCCTGTTTATACAGCCATCCTTTCTCCAGGAGAATTAGGCATTGTTAATATGGTGGTGTCTATTGGTTCTTTCTTCATTTTGTTATTCAACTATGCTTTAGACGAAGCTGCAGTTAGGTTTTATTTTGAAAATAGAACTAACATTTATCTTTCAAAAAAAATTGTAGGTACAATTGTATGCTTAAGTCTATTAATATGCAGTATAGGAGGAGTAACTCTTTTTCTCTTTAAGGATTTCATATATAAATATTTTATCCCTGATATAAGTTTAGGATTAATTATATTAAGCATTATAATTGTTATAACATCACCAATATTTAGTATTCACCAAAAACTATTACGTATAAAAGAAAGAGCTAAGGAGTATGTCATTTCATCTTTTTCATATTCTATGATGCAAATTACTTTTACTTTAATATTTGTAATGGGACTAGGGATGAGTTCTTTTGGTTATCTGCTTGCAATGACTATTACTTCTTTTATTGCATTTGTCTGTTCTCTGTTCTTTATAAGGAAAGATGTGAAATTTGTGATCGAAAATAAAATGGCTATTGCAGCTTTAAAATATTCTACACCAATAGTTCCTCATACTATTTCATCATGGGGATTGTCTAATTTTACTCAAGTATTCTTAGGTCGAATGAAATCTAGTATAACTGTTGGTGTTTTTACTGCTATGAGTTTTTCTGGAACGATAGTTCAAGTTTTATTTATGTCTTTGATTAATACTTGGCAACCTTGGTTATATGCTAAAATGGACAACCATGATTATCTTTCAATTAAAAAACTATCAAAAGTAATATTACTTATATTTATTACGGTAGGATTTTTACTTTCGCTCTTTTCTAAAGAAATCGCAATGTTGGTCATAAATTCTCGATATCATTCGAGTATAATAATCGTTCCTTTTATTATAGTAAGTAACCTATTTATGGTTGTGGGAGGATTATATGTTTTTGTACTGTATTATGAAAAAGCGAGTACAAAATATATATTCTATTCAACGTTAGCTGGAGTAATTGTAAATATTTTACTTAGTATTATTTTGATTCCTGTGTATGGTATTTTAGGTGCCACTATTGCGATAGCTATAGCTAATTTGATTATAAGTTTATTAAGGCAAGTAACAGTTTCAAAAATTTTGAAGCAACAAGTTTATACATTCGATATTTATTTGATTATTTTACTTAATTTATTAGCCTCCGTTTTTGCTATAAAACTGGACTTTTCTTTCTTGTTTAAATCATATATGTTATTAGTTGACACTTTCATAATTATATTCTTATATAAAAATCTATTAAAATCATATATAAATAAATCTTTTAATTGAATTATCGTTATGGATAAAAAATTGGCTGTAATAATGTCTATATATAAGAATGACAAATTACAGTATGTAACTCGGTCAATTAATAGTATATTGGAGCAAACATATTCAGACTTTGACTTTTATATTCAAATAGATGGAATAATAAGTGCTGAGGTGGAAAATTATTTAGATAATATAAAAGATACGAGATTAATTCTCTATAAAAGGGATGTTAATAAGGGATTAGCATCCTCTTTAAATGAATTGCTAAGCAGAGTACTTATATATAGTTATTCGTATATTGCAAGGATGGATGCTGATGATGAATCTCTCTCTATGCGTTTTGAAAAGCAAATAAATTATTTTAAAGAACATGAAGATATAGATTGTTTGGGTACTTGGGCTATCGAAATAAATTATCGTGGTGAAGAATATTATAAAAAAAAGATGCCATTAAGCCATGAAGACTGTTTTTTCTTTTTTAAAAAACGAGATTGTTTAATTCATCCTACAGTTATGTTTAAACGTTCTTACTTCGAAAAAGCAGGACTATATCCTGAAGATACTTATTTTGGAGAAGATACTATGATGTGGCTAAAGGGGTTCAAAAATAATTGTAGATTTTCAAATATACCAGATTATCTTTTTAAATTTCGTGTGGACGAAGACTTTTTTAAACGTAGACGGGGTTGGAAGCATGCAAAATCGATATTTAAACTTAGGTATAAAGTTAATAAAGCTTTGAATTATGGAATAATAGCCTATCTTTATTCATTATTATATGCATGCATGAAAATAATGCCAACTAATGTTATGAATTTTATATATAAAACTATTAGATAAATATGAATATTCCCTTTTTCTTGTTATACTGAAAAATCATTATACGTTACATGCTTAAAACAGGTCATTAAAATGGGAAAAGTAGCTAAAATAATAAAGAGAAAACGATTTATGTTCCGTTTCTTTGATGTCTTTTTCTCCTTTTTCGGCCTCATCTTATTATCTCCTATATTTTTCATTATTGCCATATGTATTGTTTGCGACAGCAAAGGAAGAGTATTTTACAAACAAACGCGTGTAGGGAAAGACGGAATTGATTTCAAACTATACAAATTCAGAACAATGACTGTCGGTTCCGATAAAGGTAGTTTAATAACCATAGGTGCACGCGACAGTCGAATCACTAAAGTAGGTTATTTTTTACGCAAATATAAATTAGACGAGCTTCCGCAACTGATCAATGTTTTGCTTGGCAACATGAGTTTGGTTGGACCCCGTCCAGAGGTTCGAAAATATGTTGATTTATATGACGACGACCAACGAAAAGTGTTGCAAATACGTCCCGGAATTACGGATTATGCATCGATCCATTACAAAAATGAAAATGAATTGTTAGCGAATGTGGCTGATCCGGATAAAATGTATATTGAACAGATACTTCCTCAAAAGATAAATTATAATATGCCTTACATCAATAACTATACTTTAGTAGAATATTTCAAGATTATTTTTTTAACATTTTGGAAAATTTTTAAATAAATAGTTTATGCTTATTCCATTTTCACCTCCTTACATAGACCAACGTATGATTGACGAAGTGGTCGATACTCTCCGTTCGGGATGGATTACTACCGGACCAAAAACCAAAAAGTTTGAACGAGAATTAGCAGATTATTGCGGTAATCAAGCGACTTTGGCTGTCAATTCCAACACTTTTGGGATGGAGATTGTTTTGCGTTGGTTTGGAATACGGGAAGGGGATGAGGTAATCATTCCTGTTTACACGTACTGTGCGACAGCTAATGTGATCGTTCATTGCGGAGCTACTCCTGTAATGGTGGACGTCTGTCCAACTGATTTGAATATATCAATCGAAAATATTCGGAAAGCAATCACTTCCCGCACGAAGGCAATTATTCCAGTCGATTTAGGCGGATTGCCTATTGATTACGATGAATTGTTTTCATTGGTACAATCCAAAGAAGTTCGCACACTGTTTTCATCGATTACGAAAGAACAGGAACTTCTGGGCAGAATACTGATTTTGTCCGATTCGGCACATTCGATTGGAGCAGAATACAAGGGTCGGAAAACGGGTAGTTTAGCCGATATATCGGTATTCTCTTTTCATGCTGTAAAGAATCTGACCACGGCGGAGGGTGGAGCTATCGCTTTGAATTTGCCATTGCCGTTTGATAATGAAAAAGTATACCAGTATTTGTGTGCATTAACGCTTCATGGACAAGACAAGGATGCTTTGGCAAAGACAAAAAAAGGCGCTTGGCGTTATGATGTAATTACTTCCGGTTATAAAGGGAATATGACTGACATTATGGCCTCTTTGGGTTTAATTGGATTGGAGCATTACGAAGATGAAGTCTTAAAAATCCGAAAACATATTTTCGATCAATATTCAGCAGCTTTAATAAAATACGCATGGGCTGAGCTTCCTGTATATGAAACGCCGGATAAAAAAAGTTCATACCACCTGTATTGTCTTCGTATAAAGGGCATTTCGGAAAAGCAGAGAGATGATATTATCCAACGTATTTTCGATCGCGACGTTTCGGTAAATGTCCATTATCAACCGTTGCCTTTACTGACGGCTTTTAAGGATGAAAAACATCCAATAGAAGATTATCCGGTAGCTTACGACAGTTATTGTCGTGAAATCACTTTACCAGTCTGGTACGGTTTGACTGATGAAATGATTGATCAAGTAATTGATGCTGTTGTTCAATCGGTAGAAGAGGTTATCGGATTTTAAGGAAAATTTAGAAATAGAGAATTCAACTAACATGTTAAAGAACTTACAACATCGAATAGTCGATAAATATTTGTCGATTATTTTTACGAAACTGCAAAAGCTTCCCTATTTGCCAAAAAGAATGGTGTTTGCTATGGATATGTTTATCGCTGCCGCCTCCTTTTTTGTTTCGTATTACATTCGCTATGCTTTTTTAGCGGATGGGTCTGCATTTCGCTTCTTTTATATCAATTTGCTTCTGTATATTGCGACAGCAGGGTTTTTCTTCTTCGCTTTCAATACCTATTCCGAATTTGTCCGCTTTTCTTCATTCCGGAATATCATGCGCATTTTTCTGGCCTTATTCTGTGCCAATGCATTTTTGTTGCTGGCTTTCCGACTGATGCCTCATGCGTTCCATTATTCGGTTTATACCAAGGTCGGATTTATCATCAGTTTTCTGTTGTCGTCGTGCAGCATATTCCTTTTCCGAATGCTGGTTCGCATTTTATACGACTACATGTTCGGAGCGTTTGTGAAGAAGAAAAAAACTCCCATGCTGATCTACGGAACTGATTCCGTACAGATCGGGATCGCCAAAATGATTCGCGCCAATGAATATTTGCCGTATACCGTAGCTGGATTTATTTCGCCCAACCGACAAACCCAGCATCACCGCATTGTGGGCTGCCGCGTGTATTCGCTGGAAGAAGTTTTCAACAAACTCGTCCCTTTTCGCGGCATCAAAACCGTGTTGTTGCGCACGGAAGAATTGCAACCGGAAGAGAAGAAAACGTTGTTGCGGCATTTTTCGGAACACAAAATCGAATTGCTGTCCGCTCCATCTATTGAAAATCTGAGCAATGTTCGAAAGATACGGAAAATCAACATCGAAGATTTACTTCAACGAAATCCCATCAAAATAGAGACAGAATCGATTGCCCAGAATCTGAAAGGGAAAACCGTACTGATCACAGGCGCAGCCGGATCTATCGGCAGCGAAATTGCCAAGCAACTTTGTCAGTTCGATTTGGGTCTGTTGCTGTTGTGCGATACGGCCGAAAGTCCGCTCCATCAACTTTATTTAGAAATAAGCGAAAAGCATGCGCTGGTAAAGTTTATTCCCATTGTGGCCGATGTGCGCAATAAAGAACGAATGAAAGGTATTTTTGAAAAATACAAGCCGCAAATTATTTATCATGCAGCCGCTTACAAACACGTTCCGTTGATGGAACTGTATCCCAGCGAAGCCGTGTTTACCAATGTTTTTGGAACGAAAGTAATCGCCGATTTGGCAGTTGCCTACCAGGCGGAATGCTTTGTAATGATCTCGACCGATAAGGCAGTGAATCCGAGCAACGTAATGGGCGCCTCCAAACGCATAGCCGAGATTTACATTCACAGTTTATCGACTTTTTTGAAAAAGAGCCGTCCGTCCGATTTGCAACCGCGATTTATCACCACCCGTTTCGGCAACGTTTTGGGTTCCAACGGTTCGGTAGTTCCGCTCTTCACCAAGCAAATAGCCGAAGGCGGTCCGGTTACAGTCACCGATGCCGAAATCATTCGTTATTTTATGACCATTCCCGAAGCCTGCAGTCTGGTATTGGAAGCCGGCAATTTCGGAAAAGGAGGCGAAGTGTTTGTCTTCGATATGGGAGAACCGGTCAAAATCAAGGATATGGCTGAAGAGATGATTCGTCTGTCGGGTTTTGAACCTTACAAAGATATTGACATTGTCTATACCGGTCTTCGTCCGGGCGAAAAACTGCACGAAGAATTGCTGTACGACAAGGAAGTAACGAAATCGACCTACAACGAAAAGATTATGATAGGTAGTGTACGCGAATACGATTATGTTCAAGTGACGGGTTGTTTGGATCGCTTGCGGCACATCGCCAACCACTACAATGAAAAAGAAATTGTGCGGATCATGAAAAAAATTGTGCCCGAATACATCAGCCAAAACTCAGAGTTTGAAATATTGGATAAAGAAGCGCGGGTTCGCCCTCTTGAATCGCTGAACTGTTGAATAACGACCTATAAATAACCTTACGCTTTAGCCTATTAGGCGCATCATTAGAAGATTGCGGGTACATCCCGCAAGGACAGGACTTCTCATGGAAAACTTAATTTACAGTTTATAATTTCTACTTCTTTCACCATCCTCCTCTGGCTCCGCCGCCGCCTGTGCGGCCTCCGCCCCAGCTGCCTCCACCGAAACCGCCTCCTCCAAAGCTGCCTCCACCACTTCTGCCGCCCGCCCCAGATGAAAAAACAATCATGGGAATGGCGTACGACACGATCGCCGTTTTCAGGCAATTCATGCACTGATAAGTCTTTTCGCCTTGTCCGTTGGAATAGGAAGTGGCATTTTTGACAATGCGGTCGCTGGTCAAACAATACGTGCGCGCATGACAATTGGGACAAACCTGATAGGGCGTATGAGGATTGTCGTAGGCAAAAGTGGTATGGTAATCGCATTGCGGACAGACCCACACATCGTAATCGACCGATTTCAATTCGTTTTCCTTCGCTTGCGCTTCCGTTAGATAAGCGGCTTTGGTTTCCGGACTTTGTTTGTTCATTGCGCACTGGCAATGAGGACAAAGGGGAGGAGTATCTCGAATCGCTTTCAATCGCATAAAGTAAACAATGGCAAAAAAGATCATCACTAAAGGAAAAAGAAAAGCGCAGAAAAGGACGCACCCTTTGTTGGAATTGAGCCGGTCATACTGTTCTTCCTTCGATTCTATTTTTGAGTTGGAACGGAAAGCGAGAAGAAATCCACCCAATACGAGGCCGGAAATAACCAAATAAACCATCAGAATTTGCCAAAGGGTCGATTTCCATTGTCCCTGCTGCGCGTCTCTTTCCTGCACAGCTATTTCCTTCACTGCATCTGGATTTAACAAATAGGTACACACTTTAGTCATCCCGTTGAGGACCGCCTGATCGAAATTCCCTTCTGCTAAGAGAGGACTCATCTCGTTTCGCATCACCCGCGAAAGAGTGATATCCGGCAAAACGCCTTCCAAACCATAACCTGTATGAAATTTCATTTGCCGCTGGTCTTTGACTAAGAGAAAAAGCAAGCCATTGTCTTTTTGCCGTTTACCGATGCCCCATCGGGTGAAAAGAGCAGTGCTGAAATCGTCTATATCGGCGTCCCCAATCGATTTCAACAACACAACAGCAATTTCGGCCGTAGTAGAATCTTCTACATTCCGAATCAGCGTATTCAATCGTTGTTCAGCTTGGGGCGAAAGGATGCCGTCGGGATTGCTTACATAATCGTATTTATTTTTCAGCTGATCGTTAGGTACTTGATCTACCGTCCACGTTTGGCCTTGTATTGGAAGCAACGTTAGAAACAATCCCGCAGGAATTGCAAGAAATTTAAAAACGCAAGTGAAAAGTTTTTGCCTCATTTTATATCCGATCAAATTTTTGTTAAATCTTTAAATAGAACTTCTAAATCTCCGGTTTCATCGCGCGGGAGGTCGGCTATGATTTCTCCGTGGTGGATGATTAGTACCCGTGTAATAAGGATCGACACTTCTGATAAAGTATGGGAAGAAAAAAGAATTCCTTTCTCTTTGCTCAGAGAGTGAAGCAAAAAAAGCATTTCTTCCGTTTGACGGGGATCTAAACCGGAAGTAGGTTCATCCAAAATCAGCAAATCCGGATGATGGATGATCGCCTGCGCCAAACCTAAACGCTGCCGGTAACCTTTCGACAATTGTCCGATTTTTTTGGAAACCTCCGTTTGAAGTCCCGTTTGCCGGACCACCTTCCTCGCCTCTTCTCGAATAGAATCCATTGCATAAAGCCCAGCTACATATTCCAAATATTCAAGAACATACATTTCGTCGTAAAGCGGATTGTTTTCGGGAAGAAATCCCAAATGGGATTTGTATTCCAAATCGTTTTTTTTCAGTTCGATTCCATTGATTTGAACCGAACCGGCATTGAAAGGAATGCAACCGGCAATGATTTTCATGACCGTAGATTTTCCTGCGCCGTTCAAACCCAGAAAGCCTACAATTTCACCCTCCCTCATGGAAAAAGACGCCTCTTTCACCGCTGGCAAGGAACCATAATTTTTAGATATGTTGCATACTTCTAAAATCATTGCGACTCGAACAAATAACAGAAATCTTCTCCGTTTTGAGCTAAATAAGTCTCGAATCCCAAATGCTTCCCCATTTCCACATTGGCTATTCCATCGTCGATGAATAAAGTTTCGGAAGGGTTCATGCCCGAATCTTCGATCATCTTCTGGAAAATTTCAGGATGGGGTTTTACGCATTTCATTTGATAAGAAAGGTAAAGTCGATCGAAAAAATCGGACAAGCTCTTACCCTCCTTCGAAAAGTTGGGCGATAAAGCCCATTTCATGATCACCGGATTGGTATTGCTCAACAAATAAAGATTGTAACCCCGAACCTTCAAATCTTTCAGCATCTTCAATTTATACTCCGGGCAATCTTCGATAAAGCCCATCCATCCCCACACAATATCGTCGTTTGAAATGTATTTTCCTGCTTCCGCTCGAACGGCGTCGTAAAATGCTTCTTCTCCCAATATCCCTTCCTCCAATTCCAAAAAAATCCCTTTTTGATGATAAGGATCGAGCAATTCTTCGGCCCGTTCTACTCCCAGCGATAGAAACCGGCGGACAGCTTCCTTCTGGTTCAAGGTTAGGATAACGCCTCCCAAATCGAAAACAATGTTTTTGATTCCTTTTAAATACATGTTTGATGCATTAATCTAATTTTTATTCACAAAGATATGTTTTTTCGATAGATTATTATAACTTTACCCTCTAAAATAAAGGAAAGAAACCGATTGTTTCTATTAAAATAACGATTATATGTTTGCACGAGAAGTTTATATCAATAGACGGGAAGAGTTAAGAAAAACGGTTAATTCAGGAATAATCCTTTTGTTAGGAAATGGAGAGGCTGCTATAAATTATAGCGGAAATGCATATCCGTTTCGTCAGGACAGTTCGTTTATTTACTATACCGGATTGGATGCGCCCGATTTAGCGTATCTTTTAGACATCGATCAAGACAAAGAGTATTTGTTTGGCGATGAATGGAGCGTGGACGACGTCATCTGGATGGGCGATCTTCCTTCGCTGAAAGAAAGGGCTTTGCAGGCGGGCATCGGATCGACCCTCCCCCTTTCGCAATTGCCGGTTGCAATAGCCGGCTGTAAAAATCGGGAAATTCATTATTTGAAACCTTACCGTTACCGCAATCAGTTGTTTTTAAGTGAACTTTTAGATAAAAAAGGGGAACAGATAACGACCGGTTATTCGGAAGTCTTAACGAAAGCGGTGATTCGAATGCGGTTGATCAAATCGGCAGAAGAATTGGCCGAAATGGAAGAGGCTGGAAAAATCGGTTATGCCATGCACCTGACAGCCATGAAAATGTGCCGACCGGGGGTATCGGAAAGAGAAATCGCAGGAGTTATCGAAGGATTGGCTGTCGCGCAGGGTCGAGGCGCCTCTTTCGAAACCATTCTTTCGATGAATGGTCAAACCCTTCATAATCACGATCACAGCGGAATTTTATCAACCGGTCGGTTGATGTTGTGCGATGCGGGAGCGGAAAACGTTCATTACTATGCTTCTGATTTTACGCGGACAACGGCCATCGGCGGAAAATATACGCAGCGGCAAAAAGATATTTATACGATTGTGCTGCAAGCCTTGAACGATTCGATGGCTTTGGTTCGACCCGGAGTGACTTACAAAAGCGTTCACCGAAACGCCTATAAAATTATTTTCGAAGGATTGCGCGATTTGGGATTGGTGAAAGGCGATACGGAAGAAGCGCTCAATGCCGGAGTTCCGGCTTTATTTATGCCGCACGGATTGGGACATGCCTTGGGATTGGATGTTCACGATATGGAAAATTTGGGTGAAACATGGGTTGGTTATGACGATGAAGTTGAACGGGATACGTTGTTTGGCTACAGCAGTCTCCGTTTTGGCAAACGCTTGGAGGCGGGACATGTTATAACCATTGAACCGGGTATTTATTTTATTCCGCGATTGGTGGAAAAATGGGAAAAAGAAAAAATAAATGTCGATTTTATTCATTTTTCTAAAGTGAAGCAATATTTGGATTTCGGCGGTATCCGTTTGGAAGACGATGTGGTGATCACGGAAAACGCTTGCCGACTCGTATATGGAAAACGCTTGCCGGTAACAATCGAAGAGGTAGAGTCGATTGTACAATAACAAAAAAATAATATACATGAAAAACAATCAATTAACTCCTATGAAGTCTCTCGGATTGATTAAAAATGATCCATGGCTCGAACCTCATCGTTCGGCGATTGAAGGGCGTTATGCTTATTTTTTGCAAAGAGAAAACGACTTGACGCAAAATGGAAAAATGAGCTTGAGCGATTTTGCTTCGGGGTACCTTTATTTTGGTTTGCATCGCTTGGAAACCGAATGGGTCTTCCGGGAATGGGCGCCCAACGCAACCCATATTTACTTGATCGGCGACTTCAACGATTGGAAAGAGCGTCCGGAATACCAACTTCAGCCCATGGATTTGGGCATTTGGGAAATCCATTTGCCTGCGGAAGCGCTTCATCACAAAGATTTATACAAATTAAAGGTGTATTGGAACGGAGGATCGGGCGAACGAATTCCAGCCTGGGTGCGGCGAGTGGTGCAAGATGAAAAAACCCATATTTTCAGCGCGCAAGTCTGGAATCCATCGTCTCCTTATGAGTTCAAAATAAAACAATTCGAACCCAATACCCAACCGCTTCTGATTTACGAAAGCCATGTCGGTATGGCAGGACGGGAAGAGAAAGTGAGTACCTATAAGGAATTTATGCAACAGATACTTCCGCGAATCCGGGACAACGGCTACAACGCCGTCCAATTGATGGCCATTCAGGAACATCCCTATTATGGTTCTTTTGGGTATCATGTGTCTAACTTTTTTGCGGCTTCTTCGCGTTTCGGCGATCCGGAAGATTTAAAAGAATTGATTGATACGGCTCATGGCATGGGTATTTCTGTGATCATGGACTTGGTACATTCCCATGCCGTTAAAAACGAACTGGAAGGATTAGGACGGTTCGACGGCTCTTACGATCAATATTTTCATAGCGATTCCCGCAGGGAACATCCGGCGTGGGATTCGCTGTGTTTCAACTATGCTCGAAACGAAGTGCTTCATTTTCTTTTATCCAATTGTAAATTTTGGTTGGAAGAATACAAATTCGACGGTTTTCGGTTCGACGGAGTGACTTCCATGCTGTATAAGAGTCACGGTTTAGGCGAAGCATTCAGTAATTATAGCGACTATTACAATCTGAATCAGGACGGAGACGCCATTTGTTATCTTACTTTGGCCAACCAGTTGATTCACGAAATAAATAAAAATGCCATTACCATTGCGGAAGAAGTAAGTGGAATGCCGGGTTTAGCTGTTTCTACTCAAGAAGGCGGTTATGGTTTCGATTACCGGATGGCCATGAATATTCCCGATTACTGGATAAAAATCATCAAGGAAGAAAAGGATCAGGATTGGCGTCCGTCGCAAATTTGGTGGGAAACGACCAACCGGAGAGCGGACGAAAAAACCATCAGTTATGTCGAAAGTCACGACCAGGCTTTGGTAGGAGATAAAACCATTATTTTTCGTTTAATTGATGCAGATATGTATTGGCACATGACAGTGGGCGATTCGAACATCATGGTCGACAGGGGAATTGCCTTGCATAAAATGATTCGTTTGGCGACGGCCTCTACGATCAATGGCGGTTATTTGAATTTCATGGGCAATGAATTCGGTCATCCCGAATGGATTGATTTTCCCCGTCGCGACAACGGTTGGTCGTATAAATATGCGCGCAGGCAATGGGACTTGGTCGACAATCCCAATTTGAAATACAAATATTTGGGCGATTTCGACCGTGCCATGATCCATTTGATAGGCGGAAAGAAAAACTTTCAAGCCATCCCTGTTCAAAAAGTCTGGGACAGCGACGGCGATCAAATATTGGCTTTCCGGCGGGATGATTTGGTTTTTGTTTTCAATTTCAATCCAGTTCAGTCGTTTACCGGTTATGGTTTTTTGCTGCCTCCGGGTAAGTATAAAATTATTTTGGATACCGATCATCCTCGTTTTGGCGGATTCGGTTTGAACGACGACACCATAGAACATCAGACCATTCCCGATCCTCTTTACGAAGGAGAAAAGAAGGAATGGCTGAAATTGTATTTACCGGCGCGCACAGCCATCGTATTGAATCAAATCAAATAAGCAATGCTTTATCCATTAAAATTCGAACCTATTTTGAAATCCATCCTCTGGGGAGGGGACGAAATTTGTAAATTCAAACAAATAGACCCTCCAAGGGATGGAATCGGCGAAAGCTGGGAAATATCGGGAGTTTCCGGCGATATTTCTGTTGTAAGCAATGGCAACTTGAAAGGGAAGTCCTTGAACGAGCTGATGGATTCTTACGGAGAGCAATTGCTGGGCCAGCCGGTTATGAAGCGTTTCGGTACTACCTTTCCCTTGTTGATTAAATTCATCGATGCGAAACAACCGCTTTCTGTTCAGGTACATCCAAACGACGAACTGGCGCAAAAACGACATCATTCTTTTGGTAAAACTGAAATGTGGTATGTCGTAAAAGCGGACGAAGGCGCTTTTTTGTATTCCGGATTTTGTGAAGAAATAAATGCGGAAAAATACATGCAAAGCTTGCAGGACGATTCGTTTATTCGTTATTTACAAAAACACAATGTAAAATCGGGCGATGTTTTTTTCTTGCCTGCCGGCCGCGTGCATGCTATCGGAGCCGGATGTTTTATAGCCGAAATTCAGCAAACGTCGAACATTACCTACCGGATTTACGATTATAACCGGAAGGACGCTCAGGGAAATTTTCGCGAACTTCATACGGAACAAGCCAAAGAGGCGATTGATTACCGATTGTATTCCGATTACCAATTGAATTATTCTCCGGGAGCGGCAGAGGTACAGGAATTGATAAAATGTTCTTATTTCACAACTCGCCTGATCGAAGGAGGCGAAGGGAAATCGATTCAGTTGACGCACGAAGATTCGTTTGTAATTTACATTTGCTTGCAAGGAAAATTGCAATTGACCGATTCGCAACGAAACGCGGCGAATCTCCGGCAAGGAGAAACGCTCTTGGTACCAGCTGCAAACAGCCGGCAAATCGAGCTGAATTTAGAAGAAGAAAGTAAATTGCTGGAAACATTTGTGTCCTGAATTTACCTCATAAATTATTATATTACAACAAATCAATGACTAAACAAATAAAGCGCTTTATTTTCAAAACGTTTGGATTAAAGAACTATCTCCGCATTCTTCAACGAACTTATTTTTTATTGTACCGAACAGGATTATTAAAATTCAATTCAAATTTTGCTTATCATTATTTTGTAAAACACTTGATCAACAAGGGGGATGTCATTCTTGATATTGGAGCGAATTTGGGGTATTATTCCTTTTTATTTTCCCGATGGACCGGCGATTCTGGAAAAGTTTTCGCGGTCGAACCCATTGCCGTATATAATGAGGTTTTTAATGAGAAAGCGAAAAAACGGAAGAATATCATTCTCTATCCCTACGCTTTAGGAGCGGAAGAAAAAACGGTCGAACTGGTTACTTCCCCTCAAACCGGATTTTTAAATACGGGATTACCGCACATTTATGATCCGCAGCAAGACGGAGAAATTGAAAATCAGGAATTTAAATTTGAAGCTCAAATGAAAAGACCTTCCTTCCTGTTTGAAAATCTGGACAGAATCGATTATATCAAATGCGACATTGAAGGATTTGAATACCCTGTTCTTTCGGATATGAAAGAAATAATCCGGAAACACAAACCCAAAGTTCAGGTGGAAGTATGGCCGAACAATGAAAAGAAATTACTGGAACTATTGAATGAATTGGGCTATAAACCCTATAAACTGTATAAATACTGTTTAACGCCTCAAACGGAGAACGAACCATTGCTTCCGGGCGATTATATTTTCATCTGGGGATAATTTGCTTCTTTTTACGGATCGTTTTTCGCGCCTCAAACGGCAAAACTTTTTCCTTCTCTTTGTGATTTTCCCGCAGAAGCGTTGGACGCGCTATTTGCTCGATAACTCCATCCCTCATTCCGAAAGAAACCCAAATAGACAAATTATAAATGAATTGTTGCAAATTTTGATAAAATAAGGGAGTTCGGCGGGTAATGTAACTAAATTAGGGTGATAATTCTGCCCTTTTCATGCCTGTTTGTTTATTAAAAAAGATTATTTTTGTCCAAAATTTGGACATATCAATAATTTAATGTCGCTTTAATAAATCATAAAAAAAATTTTAAAAACATCGATTAATGAAGAAACTATTGTTCATTGCCTTATTCGGCTTTATGTATATGGTAGAAGGCCGTATTTATGCACAAAATTATACTGAGTTTTTAAATAGACAGGCAAGCGTTCCCATTCCCAGCCCGAACGTGGCTGCGTTGAATAAATTTGTAGAATTTCCAGTCAATCATTTCAATGGGCAGGTAGATGTATCGTTTCCGTTGTATGAAATAAAATTAAAAAATGTCAGCATACCCATTCGATTGAAATACAACACAAGCGGACTTAAGGTCAGTGAAGAGGCCAGCTGGGTCGGTCTGGGTTGGGCTTTGGATGCCGGCGGAGTGATCTATCACCAAGTAAATGGGAGAGATGATATTATCAATAAAAATTTGTACGACGATTACGGCTATTATTTACCTTATGTAAACAAAGTCGATAATGAAACGTACGATATAAATAAAAATTTAGGAGGGGTCTCTTTGTCCGGAGCAAAAATTCCGAATAAAAACGGACAAATGGAAGATATTGTCGACCGATTCACAAATAACTATTATAAAATTAATGGCGAACCGGACGTATATATTTACAGCATGGGCAACTATTCGGGTAAATTTATCAATTGGGACAAGAACAATACGGGGGTTGATCTCAGTTGCAACAATATGATTTTTAAGCAATATATGGGAACTACTGCTGCGGGAGACAGTATTATTGCGACGGATCCGGATGGAAATATATACCGATTTAAAAATATTGAGACGAGTATTTCATCAAGAAGCAGCGATAAGACTACTTCAGCCTATTATCTTAGCGAGATTGTATCGCCGAATAAAGAAAACATTAAATTTTCTTATAAAACATTCAAACAGCTAATAAATGATAACCGGTGGGAAACTTCTTTCACGGGCGATACGCAGGGTCATGGTTTGAATGACGGATATTTTCCTTCCATTCCCTCTTTATGGGAAGAATGTTCAGCTACGTATCAAATGCTCAACAGCGGTAGTTCTGTTTCTTCTTCCAGTAGCGCTCTCCAGGTAAGTACGGTTCGATTGGGAGCCTATTCTTTTACCAATGCACTGTATTTGGATAAGATTGAATTCCCCAATGGAACGATAGAATTTGTAAAAAGTCCGCGATTAGATGCCTTTGGGTTGAAGTTGGATAAAATCAACATCAAAAACGCCAATAATCAATTAATAAAAACATACGAATTTCAATACAACTATTTTGAAAGTACAACCCCTGCTAACGGACAGGATGTAAGTACTGCTACTTCCACCACGGGGTCTACCAAGAATTATCCTGCAGATTATTTGAAAAAACGTTTGAAATTAGTATCCTTTTCAGAAGGAAATTACAGTAGCGGGCAAATCTACAGTTTCACTTACAATGAAAGCGAAAAATTGCCTTATAAAACTTCTTTTTCCCAAGATTTTTGGGGTTATTACAACAAGCAAGGCAATACTACTTTAATTCCAAGTTATGCTTTATATGCTTCTGCATTAGGAATGCCGGATGGATTCGGCGGCGGAGCTTTAGGAACTTTAACAACGGCGAAAAGAAATGTAGACGTAAATGCGGTAAAAGCATTTATGTTGAAAGAAATAACACATCCGACCAAAGGAAAAACGGCTTTCACTTTTGAAGCCAATACATGTTCAAACTCATTTATTGCTTCTAATGAAATTGTTACAAAACGTTTTTCGGCGACCGATATAGGAACCGGTTATGCACGGACCTCTTTTACATTCAACGAAAAAAAGACGGTGGATATAACGGTGAATTTGTTTTTGGGATCTAACTTGAAATATTCTACAGTATTGACGCAAAGGTTGGGATCGCCATACGAATATCCGAATGAGTTTTATGCAGTCGTAGAAAGATTGGACAAAACAAGCAATCAATGGATACTTTTTGATCTCAAATATTGTTGGGGTGGAAATTCATGGAGTAGTTACAACACCAATAATTATACAGGATGGGCTAAGGGAGTTACATTTGACCCCGGAACTTACCGGCTTACAGCCAACCTACCGGATCCATGGGCGCAATATGGAGGTTTAGGATCGACCATGGCAGATATTAATTTATCGTATGATACGCTTGTTTACACTACATCTAATTACGTAGGCGGGCTAAGGATCAAACAAATAATCCGTACGGATGTGACGACAAATAAAAGTATGACCACCAACTACACTTACGCACAGGGTATATTGGCAACGCGTCCCATATTTATGTACAGTATGATAACGGAATTACCTCCGAATGGCGCTATTACTTGTCCGGGAAATGGCGTCAAATACGTTCTTGCCGCTACTCCAGCCTATCCCTATTCCTTTTCTGCCAATGGAAATCTGGTAGGTTATCAGCGCGTTACTGAAACGTATTCCAATGGCGAAATAGGGCATATAGACTACAATTATATGATGAACAATGATGTGTTAAGTTTGGGGGCCTATTGTCCGCAGGGAACTCCTTTCACTCCAAAATTGACCAATGGTTTTCTGCAGTCAAAAATAGTTTATAATAATCAAAATTTGTATATTGATAGAAAAACATACGAGTACGCAATTGTAAATGCTAAAGTTTATTGGGGATTCAAAGTCGATTCATGGGCGGCAATTATGCCGTGTGGAGTAACGGTCCCTTCTTACCATGACGTTATGGCTTCTCATATGAAAGTTTACTTCTACCCCATCGTTCAAGGAAAATTGCTAACCAAACAGGAAGAGGAAGAAGATTACAGTTCGGGACAAATTCCGCCGTTGCAAAGAAAAACAGAATACGAGTACAATGCTTATTGCCAATTGGTCGCGAAAAAGATAGACAACAGCGTTTACGGTAAAGTGATCGAAACCTATAAATATGTACCCGAAAAAGCCGCAGAATCGGGAGGAGTCTATACGCAAATGAAAAATTTGAATATCCTCTCGCCTTTGATTGAAACGCAGACGGATCAGAGCGGTGCGGTGACCAAGCAGATTACAAATTATTCCCAACCATATACCAATGTTTTTACGCCTTCTAATTTTCAGTTAGGGTTTGGAAGCAGCGCCACCGCGCCTGAAACACGCATTACCTTCGATAAGTACGATAAATACGGCAACCCCAACAGCATCAATAAGGACAACGCCGGCAGCGTTATCTATCTGTGGAGTTACAATGGATTGTATCCGGTAGCTGAAATTCGAAATTCGGATTACGCAACGGTGAATGCGGCCTTGTCGACCGTAGGTTTGGGTTCCATAGAGTCCTTAGCGGCCAATGCCAATCCGGATAAGGCTAAATTAGACAATTTGCGGGATGTGAGTACGCTGGCCAACGCCCATATCACGACTTGCAAATATTCCCTTCTGGTAGGTATTTTGGAAGTCACGGCTCCCAACAGGATTACTACCTATTATGAATATGATGCTTTCAATCGGTTGAAAACCGTTAAAGAAGGAAATAAGAAAACGCTTGAAGATTACGAATACCACTATAAGAATTGAGAATTGAGAATTGAGAATTATAAATTAAAAGTGATGAAAGCATATTTTTATAAAATATTTTTTTTGCTGTCGGGTATTCCGGGAATGCTTTCGGCGCAGCATATTTTGCAAAGCGAGTTGAATTTACCCCGTTCGGGCGATGAAATCGTCAAACAGCAGGTAGAGTATAAAGACCCCGGACGTTCGGGCGAAAATGTTCTTTGGGACTTCGGCGAATTGAAGCCGGTCAACGATGAATATACCTTATCGTACTCCGAACCGGTTCTGGTACAGGATTCGATCGATGCTCAAAATTCCTTCTATATCTTGGGGTTGGATACAATACGGCTGAAAGACCTGAGTCATGGAAGTTTGTTGATGGGCGCCGAACATTATACGACGTATTACTACTACCTGACCGGCAACCGCCTCTGGGTGTTGGGGCATGAAAATCCGACGGCGCTGTTGCGTTACAATCCGTCCTTATTGGCCGGCTTCTACCCGATGCGCTATCAGGACAGTTGCCTGTACGACTATCAGGCCGAAGGCATCTATTCGTCTACGGTTCCTTTTACTTCAGGAGGAGAGGTACAAATAAAAGCGGACGCTTACGGGATGATGATTCTGCCTTCGGGCGATACGCTTCGCAACGTCCTTCGCACCCACGCGATGCAAACCATCCGTCAAACTTTTTCAATGGGCGGCGACGAGACCGTCGAACAGTCTTCCTCCATCGAAACCTGCAAGTGGTATTCCAAGGGCTACCGTTACCCCATCTTCGAAACCCTCCGGTCGACTCTCCTGACAGACTCGACGGAAACGGTCAATTTTGAAACGGCCTTCTTCTTTCCGCCGCAGGAACATTATTATCTGGAAGAAGACCCGGAAAACTTAGCTTTGCAGGAAGAAGAGGCCGACCGCATTTTCGATCCCTGGGCGGGTTTGACTTACAATATTTATCCCAATCCGGTGAAAAATGCGCCCTTGGAAGTGGAACTGTATTTGCCCCGTCCGGCCGATATCCGGATACAGCTTCGCAACACGCTGGGGTTGGTTCAAATGGATCAGTTCAAAGGTTCTTTCCCGATCGGCGTCTGCCGTTTTTTAATTGACGCGTATACTTTAACGGTAGGTAATTACATTCTCGATATTTGGCTGAACGAAAAATTAATCAGTGAAATTATATTAAAACGATCATTTTAAATACAATTCTTATGAAACGAAATAAATTATTCATAACGTCGTTTATTGCCTTATTCGTATTCCTAAATACGATCGCGCAAGCGCAGACGACAGCCAGTCAGGATCAAAACTATATTCGGACTCGAACATATACCTCTGAAGATGGGAGCAAATATTTGGATGCAGTACAATATTACGACGGGTTAGGACGTCCGGTTGAACAGGTACAGGTAGGCATTACCCCTTCTCTCAAGGATTTGGTAAGCTATCAGGAATATGACGCTTTCGGTCGGGAAGACAAAGCCTGGTTGCCGGCCGCGTCGCTCAACAATAAGGGAGCGTTCATTCCACTCAGTACTTACAAAACGAAATCATCGGAAACTTATAATGGCAGTAACACCATAAGCGACGCAGAGCCGTACGCTTATCCGGTTTATGAAACTTCTCCCCTAAGTCGGGTGGTGCAACAATACGGACCGGGAAAAATGTGGCATCAAAACGGTAAGGCCGTGAAAACCGCTTATCAAACCAATCTTTCTTCTTTTGCGGTTCCTTATTTTACCACGGCAGAAGCTAAAACAACGGTGAGCATCACCCGTTCGGGAAATTATGGCGTAAGTCAATTGTATGTAATAGAAACGACGGATGAAGACGGCAACCTCTCTTACGAAGCGATCGACAAACTGGGTAGGTTGGTTTATACCAAACAAATGGACGGCGGCACAGCGATAGAAACCTGTTATGTCTACGATAACTTCGGCAACCTTCGGGCGGTGTTGCCTCCCCTAGCTATCTTTGCATCCGGCACATGGACGGAATCGACTCAGGCATTCAAGGATTATGCTTATGCCTACAAATACGACAACCGCAACCGTTGCATTGCTAAGAAAATGCCCGGAGCAGATTGGATTTACTACGTCTACGACAATGCCGACCACTTGATATTTACGCAAGATGGTGAAAATCGGAAGGTAAGCCGATGGCAATTTTCGATTCCCGATGCACTGGGTCGGGTCGTACTGACAGGGGTCTGTAAAAATTCGTTGGATTACGCGGCTAACCCCTTGGGAACCGCAGTAGTCAAGGCCGCCTACAACACGAGCCGCACCGGTGTACATAACTGTTATACAATTACAGGCATAACGCTTACAACTCCGGGTGATTACCACTCATTCTATTTCTATGACGACTATTCTTTTATGGGAATGTCATCAGAAGCGCCTAATAATGCAGATACGCAATACAATGCAGAATCGGGCTATGGCGCCCGTTACACAGGAGGATACAAAGGAATGCTTACCGGAACAATCGCCGCTCAATTGGAGCCGGATGGAAACGTATGCATAGTTTCTCCCTATCTCTATACGATCTTGTATTACGACAACCGCAACCGTCTGATTCAGACCAAAAGCAAGAATCACATAAGTGGAATGGAAAAAGAATACATGGCCTACGACTTTGCGAATCATCTGACAGGCAGAAAGCATATTCATTTGGCTAAGACCACGCAAACGGAAATTTATGTCCACACTTACGACCACGCTGGACGGCTGACGAAAACAACTCATCAACTGAACGGCGGAACGGTTGTCACCCTGGCCGAAAACGCTTACGACGAATTGGGCCAGCTAAAAACCAGTCAAAAGCACGGTTTAGCGAATCTGAAAACAACCTACGATTATAATATACGGTCATGGATATCATCTATCAATAATCCGCTGTTTACAGAGGATATGTATTATACCTCAGGACAGATGGATGCCAAAGGATATTATAACGGCAACCTTACGGGAATAAGCTGGACATTTCCGGGAACAACCGATCCGTATGGGTGTTCTAAATTGGGATATAACTTCACTTACGACAATCTGTCGAGAATAAAAACAGCCAAATTCTGGAGGTGCGGTTCCTATAACCAAACGGACGACAAAAGCATGCAAGCGATCACTTACGACAAGCAGGGTAATATCCTGACTTTGCAGCGCAGCGGAAAAACAACGGCAACCGCTTGGGGGCTGATAGACAACCTGACGATGACCTACAGCGGCAATCAGTTGCTGACGGCGAATGATGCCGTTGCCAAT
>WRFY01000103.1 GCA_009783445.1 Candidatus Azobacteroides sp.
ATTTTTTGGCTCTGTCCAATTGCATCACGTAGGCTTTTGAAGCATTGAGCAATACTCGACTCTTGAAACTTTCCGACCAATACATCTGCATTTCCACTAAAAACTGTCGACCGTCGGCGTCGGTACAACGTACATCTACAACAGAAAGGCGGAGTACTTCGATTTCGGGCAACAGTTCGCTCGTTTGATATTCGATGCTTACAATCGGCTTATCAAGGGGTAACAAGCTATTAAGCAGACTCATACAAAGATTTTTGTGTTCTCCGAACACCCGCTTAAAAGCTAAATCGTTTTTTGGATCAAGATAACGTGCCATTATTATTCTTCTTTTTTTATGTTTTTCATTTAAACACAAATGTAAGCTTTTTTCACAAAATGTGCAAAACTTATTCGTTTCATTGAAAATATTTATTCCTAAGAAGTTACGGATGCGCGACTCTATTCATTTTTTCCATAATACAAATTTCAAACGGCAGATGTTCCAATTTCTTTATGACAACCCCTCTATAACCCTGTTTGCCATACCAATTTTCAGAATAATACTTGGAATGAATAAACCCAATCGAAATTTGGTTATTTCCAAAGCTGCCTTCTTCACTGTTAAACTATCTTAATTCTGTGAGATTATTTATAAATTACTTGGAATATCTACGTAAAACACGTAGTTTTGCGAAATAAACGTAAAATTGCGTAATAATCGTATATTATTTAAGTAAAAGAAAATGGAACAATTAACTCCTCAAGAAGAACAATTAATGTTGTACGTATGGCAATTCGGAAAAGGTTTTGTCAAGGACTATCGGGAAATGTATCCCGACCCTAAACCGCCTTATACCACAGTCGCCACGATTATCAAAAAATTGGAAACCAAAGGTTACCTCACCTCCAAATTATATGGAAACACCTATGAGTATCGTCCGAAAATTAAATCGGAGAAATACAAAAGCCAACGTGTTTCGAATATCGTAAACGATTATTTCCAAAATTCTTATAAGGAAATGGTCAGTTTTTTTGCTAAGGAAGAAAAACTTTCGGAGCAAGATTTGAAGGAAATTATCGAATTAATTAAAAATCGTTAACTCATTGCATTATGGAATTCATTCTTTATTTATTAAAGGTAAATATAGCCCTTGTGCTATTTTATGGAGTTTATCATATTTTGTTTCAGCAAGATACGTTTTTTCAAGGAAGACGGCTTGCTTTGTGGACGATTATTTGCATTTCCTTTCTGTACCCAACTATAGACTTTACGCGACAGTTGATTGTCCGTCAGCCACTGAAAGACATACTGGAAGCCGCTCATATTTCGGTTTACTCTTTGCCGGAAATAATAATAACGGAAAATACGAATGCCCCGGTTAATTTTTTACCGCAAGCGCTGTTGGTAATTTATATCTTGGTATCCGTCTTGTTACTTGTCCGTTTGTTGTTTCAAATCGGGGCGGTAAGAGTTAAACTGCGTCATGCCGACAAAAAAGTTTTATTTGGGCAAACGGTTTACGAAAGTTTCGGAATAGAAACGCCTTTTTCTTTTTTCCATTGGATTGTTTTGGACTTTTCGCGATATTCCCCAACGGAATTGCAAGAAATCTTGTTGCATGAAACGGCGCATGTCCAGCAAAAACATTCGATGGACATGGTAGGAGCGGAATTCATGTGCATCCTCTGTTGGTTCAATCCTTTTGCATGGTTATTGAAAACAGAAATCCGGATGAACCTGGAGTTTTTAGCCGATCGGTCGGTTCTGTCTTCGGGTTGCGAAGCCGAACACTATCAACTTCATCTCTTGCGTTTATCTTATCCTAAGGCTGCAGCAAAAATTACAAATAACTTCAATGTATCACTTTTAAAAAAACGAATTTTTATGATGAACAAGAAACAAACATCTCATCGAAGCAGATGGAAATTTGCTTTGATCCTTCCAGTTGTTGCGATGCTCCTGTTTTTTAACAGTACGTTTCAAACGAAAGCAATGCCGACCCACGAAATGAATTCTCAACCGAATCTTTCGACGGCTCAAGATGAGCCGATCGTAAAAGATTCAGTGCAAATTTACTCTCTGGTAGACATTAGGCCCCAATTTCCCGGCGGAGATGTAGCGTTAATGAATTGGTTAGCGGAAAATATAGTTTATCCGAAAGAATCTGCCGAAAAAGGCGTTCAAGGGAGGGTTATCTTGCAATTTGTTGTGAATCCAGATGGATCGATAGGGGATATTGAGGTACTGAAATCCCTTGATCCGCTCTGTGACAACGAAGGGATACGGGTAGTGAGCGTAATGCCGAAATGGACTCCGGGAGAATTAGACGGCAAACCGGTATCTGTTTATTTTATGCTACCGATTATGTTTCAATTACAACCGGTCGAAAAACCGGCCAAATAGGTAACTACAGTACAAAATGGTACACGGTGCAGAAAGCCTTGTGGTCGCGCACCGTGTATTGTGTACCTATCATAAATATAACACAATCAGCATATTACAAAACAGAACGATTTATTTGTATCCTATTGATTCACATCGTATTCGTGATTTTGATGCGGTTGCCCTAATTCCTATTTTGACCAATTTCAAAAAACTATTACCTTTGTATATTGTAGCATATACTAATTAAAAATGGAAGCAATAGCCAATATACCCGAAAAAGGTTCAAAAAAGCGGATGGTAATAATAGGAGGAGGATTTGCCGGATTGCAAATGGCTAAAAAAATTGATACGGAATATTTCCAAATCGTACTAATTGATAAGGTGAATTATTATCAATTTCAACCGCTGATGTATCAAGTAGCAACTGGCGGACTGGAACCCAGTTCGATTGCTTATCCATTGCGTAAAACCTTTCAGAAGAGGAAAGACTTTCACTTTAGGACTTGCCTTGCCAAGCGGGTGCTACCGGAAGAGAAGCGATTGGAGACCAGCATCGGCTCGTTAGAATACGATTATTTGGTGATTGCTACCGGATGCGATACAAACTATTTTGGAAATGATCGTTTGAAGGAATCGACTTATGCACTGAAATCCATCTCCGAATCGCTGCTCGCCAGAAACCGGATACTGCTTAGTTTTGAGAAAGCGATCAGCGTTCGTTCAGACGAAGAATTTGAAGCGCTGATGACTTTTGTTGTTGTGGGAGGGGGAGCAACCGGCGTAGAGCTTGCGGGAGCTTTGGCTGATATGAAAAAAACAGTATTGCCTAAAGATTACCCTGAATTGAATTTTAACCGGATGCAAATACACTTGGTGGATGCATCGACCCGTTTGCTTTCGGGAATGTCGGAAGAGTCGTCGGAAAAAGCAGCTGAGACGCTGAAAAAACGCGGAGTAATCATTCATCAGGATATTTTTGTGAAAAATTATGAAAAACCTTTCGTAGAATTAAGCTTCGGCGAAAAAATTCGTTCTCATAATGTATTCTGGGTAGGGGGCATTAAAGCAAACAGTTTGCCCGGTATGAGCGATGAATCGTATAATCGAGGACGGATCGTGGTTGATGAGTACAATGCCGTAAACGGATATGACGGAATATATGCCATTGGAGATACTTGCCTGCTGATTTCCGACCATTCTCCTAAAGGCCATCCCCAAGTAGCACAGGTTGCCTTGCAAATGGCTAAAAATCTGGCACAGAATCTAAATAGAGAAGTACGGGGAAATTCGGTGAAAGAAAAATTCGTATACAAAGATAAAGGCTCATTGGCTACCATTGGGCGAAATGCGGCAGTTGCCGATATTTGGAAACTCCATTTTGGCGGAGTTGTGGCTTGGTGGTTGTGGCTATGGGTGCATATTTTGTCGATTGTTGGGATGAAAAACAAGGTTTTCGTATTTGTCGATTGGATATGGAGCTACATTACTTACGATGCGTCGTTGCGGTTATTAATCCGCCCGACAATGGATGCTATCTACAACTCCGAGGATTCGCAAACCGATTAGCAATCAATCTGTTTGGATAATAAAAATGCGGGGCTTTTTCCGCGCGAAACCTGCCCCGCCTTAATTTAAAATTTATTTTGAAGACCGTCACAAGATAGGAATCTTTTCCCAATCTTACAACTTTATTGCGTTAAAAATTGTACATTCGGAGTAATAGGTAAATTTGTGAAGAATGCCCAATTGAATAGACTCAATCATTTGCATTATTCTTTCTTTCCTACAGATAATTATTTAATAGTGCGTTAAATAGAGATTGTTTTTCCTATTGGGATTGAACAGCGCTCATAATTTCCTTTGTTTCTTGCATAAATTGCTCTATCTTTTTTGTTTTGCGCATATTTAGAAGCTTTACGGTTTCTTCTTTTCCTTTATCATTTTGAAAAACAAGCTTTATGTCCGTGCCGCTGTACATTCCGTTTACGGAAGTACGTACCGCTAAAAAGCGGATAAATTGATCGAAACGATAGGCTTTTTTGTAAAAAAACGCAATAGAATGGGTGAAAACCTTAGTTGCTGTGTCAAATTTTCGCGTATGCGTGAGTAAACCCATTGCTATGAGTGTCATCGGAATAATACAATATATAAGTACTGCATTTTTTGTTGTAACTCCTAAATAGAGAAAAAGGATGGCCAAACAGAGCAAAAAAATATTCCAGCCTATTTCAAAATGCCGCAAAAGCGTGAAAGTATTGCCTTTTCGAGTGTAGTATTTCAAATTAGCAAGGTCTACAGGCAGTTGTACGACTTCCGCATCCGAAATATGAAGCATTTTTTGCAGGGCGGGCATCAGATTTTGGTCGAACTCTTGGATTGCTTTGGGGGTAGCGGGCGTAAGTAAATTAATTCCCTTTCCATAAGGATCCGATTTTAAATACATTCTATAGGAAGGAGATCCTCCCGCCAATTCAATATTGCGTATCTCGGAAAAGCGCGCAAGTTCTTTTCTCCCCACTCCGTACGATCTATAAATCCGCTCGTCTTGCCGACTGAATATTACTTGCCGATTGCCCACGAGAAACATTATCAAAAAAGGCGCAAAAAGAAGTAAGCAGATATATAACATTTCTATTTTCACTTCGCCATTGAGGCTTATACTCATGATCCACATCGCCCCCATAGTTGCCGCATACACAATACCGAATACGATGGCGAACATTGTTATTACCCGCGAAGAATAAATAACAATTTCGCCATCGGAAATTTTGTATTTCAATTTTGTTTCGATAGCCATAACTAATTCACATTGCTAATCCCCGTTCGCGATTGAATGGCTTTTATTATCTCTTCTTCTTTGGGGGCTTTACCGTTTGCTCCGCTATGCGAATTTGTCGTTCTTGGCGGCATGCCGCCCCAAATCGTGTCTTGCGCAAGAATGGTTTTTTGCGCCAAATCGAGATAAGATAAAACAGAATAGGGTTGCGTTGCATTGCCTCCGCCTCTGTAACGTCCCACTAATTTGTACCCATTTGTCAACCATACCATGCCTTTGATGTCGTTGCCTGGGAAAAAACGTGCTGTATTTAATTTTTCGTTCCGTTTTTTGTTGTAGGAAAAATAGAGTGGGGGATGATTTTCTTCAAAAATGACATCGTAATCGGCCTCCAGATATTTGCCTTCCCATTGAATAGGCGCAGGCGCATAGGGAAAATCACTGATATGTTTTCCCTGCAACTGTTCGAGCAGCGCTGGCGAAAGTTGTTTGGTTAATGTTCGGTTTTCCTTTACTTCTTTTGCTTGAAGAAAGAAAAAAAAGACGACGCTAATGGCTATTATAGCGAAAACAAAACCTATAATTACCGCTTTTTTCATATCTTTCGTTTTTTTGATTTACTTGGCGACAGAAATATCATTTACAATGATTTCAAACGAATAGTCGTTGGGATCGCCTGTTTTTTTCTTGCGATCTTCAGCCGCTTTTTTGTTATCATTGTCTGATTTTTCCCTCATTTTTTTAAATACTTCGGAATTGCTGAACATACCCGGTTTGTCTGCTTGCGAGAGTTCTTCTTTCCAATTCTTATTGGTATAATGCACTATGCCTTTAATGGTAAATTCGGTATTTACGCCGTATTTCCGGCCTGTATTATCATAAATTTCAATGTCTTCCAAGCGGAATTTTTCCGGCATCCATACACAGTTGGCTTCTTTTCCAAAATTAAGCTGTGCATAGGCAAAAGCATCTTGCTGCATATTGGAATAGACCAAACTAACGCTCGTTGTACCGTTCTTAATGATCACCGGTCCGTTTTGCGTAATATAGCACGTGAGCGTCACTTCTTTACCCTCATTGTCGTAACTCGAATTGAGTTCTTTCACTAATTTTTTTGTGGTTCCGTCGCCACAAGCGAACATGATTGCCGATATTATCAGCATAAATAAAAATCTTCTTGTCATTTTATTCTTATTTTTAGCAAAGTGGTTAAAAAAATCAATGGGTCGATTGAATACTTTTGATTATTGAATAGGCCGAAGCATATTGCGGCTCTCTAATTACTTTCACCTCGCTTGTTCCTCTGAAATCCGATGACGAAAAGTAGCGCATCAGTTGTAAATAAAATGTTTTGCCGACTGCGTCTTCATGAATGTAAAGTTGTAAAGGACGGTCGTTCGCATCCGGTTCGTTAGCCAATCCCGCCCAATCGTTGTTGGCAAATAATTGCAATACTTTTTGGTCGTCCGCGCCATTGGGAACTGTACCTCGTTCGGGAACAGCAAACTTTTTGATGGCCACTTCCGTAATTTTTCCGCCGCTCGCTTTATTATACCAAGCTTTTCCACCCAAAACGGCTGAAAAACCGAAATAAATCAAACCAATTGCCGCCACGATTCGGACCAGCAAAACTTGTTGCAACGGAATAATAGAAGGAAATATAATCAGCAATAAGAATATTGCCGCAAGCGCATAATCGATGATTTTCTTTTTAGAATCAACTCTTTCTTCAAAAACATCAGGATTCTTCCTGTAATAATCATAAAGATTGTCTGGATAATTTGTGTCCATTTTTTTGTTCATTAATTGGTATAAATTTCAAATCGTTCAAAATTTTCGTTTACTTTGTATAATAAGTCGGCGGAATCAGTTGAATCGAATTAGTTATTCCAAGAAATTTCCGCTTCGGTTGCTCAGAGAGCAGGAAGGGAATGATTCTGTTGTAGGGAATACGACTTTGCGGCAATTTGCTGGCTTTATCCAACGTGTAGGTAGCGCACCACGCATCGGCATCGTCTGCCAGCGTTTTGCTAAGTGGAAAACAAAACGAACTGCGGTCGTTGCGCAGAGTTTTAATAAGCTCTCGGCAATCTTCCGGTACCGTTTTGAGTTTTTGCGATTCAACAATAGAGGCGACGATGGCATTTTTTTCCAAGTTAAATAGATTGATTAAGGTATTTCCAATACCTTTCGATTGGTTCTTATCCACGCTTTCTTTCATTTCCGAAATACGGTTTGCGGTTTTAGCAAGCCATTCTTCGTTGTAACGGTGCGCATCGTCGAGAGCAAAAAGAAACACGATGCCTCTCGCATATTTGTCGTTTGCATTAGGCTTGAACAATTCCCAATGCGCCTGCACTACCCGACCATATACCAACGGCGCGAGTTCCAATTTCGATTTTTCCTTATCGGAAAGTTTGTTGAATTTGGCTACATCAACTATAAAAGCGTCTTCTGCGCTCCGAGCATTTTTGTAGGCGTCTAATTTTTCCAATGCAATGGCATCCATGCGTTCCTGCATCTCTTTTTGTTTAGCGGCTCGGTTTTCTTCATACTGCCTGCGATATTCCGACATATCCATACCTTTCCGTTCATATTCCTCAATTTGTTCGAGGGTTAAATTTTGCGCCCATTGCTTTTTAGCGGCTTCTGTTTGTGATGAAAACAGTTTCATGTTTTTTTTTGATTTTTTAAAAGTTATACATTAATACCCTTTAGAATATTGCGGTTTTTTGATTTTCTTTACTTCGGTTACGTTGCGAAAATCGGATGATGAAACGCATGCCGTTATCATTTAACTGCGCCATTCTACCTGATTCCGAAGGCTTTTGGCTTTATTGAGCAAATCGTCTGCCAAAAGTTCCATCTCATCGCCGGCGTCTTTGCCTCCCCAGATAAAGCGTCCGAATTCACGGCTATCTCTTAAACAAAATTTTAGACGATTTCCATTTCTCCCTCTCTGGAAAACAGTTTATTAGTAATTTCAATAAAACTATTTTTTCATTTCTAAATTTCAACAATCAGTTATTTGAGCTTTAAATCATTCAAAATTTCACGCGCTGTTACAACATCATCATATAGGTCTTTCAAGGCTTCGCCCGAAGTGAGAGAGCTTTTACCCAACGTAAGGAAACCTTCGGGCATGGCTACGGCAAAGTAAAAATGATCGCCGCTGAACGAAAGCATGATGTCGCGGTTGTATTTTTTCTTTAACTCTGTCATCCGCAGCATCATGGCAGGGGTGAGCACATAACGTGCCGTAATTTCGTCGCTGGCGTAAACAACAAAATAGCGTTCAAATTCCACGTCTTCGAGCATTACTAATTTGTTTCCATTCACATTTTTTAATGCTTGAATGTTTTTGGCCAGATAATCGAGGCGGCTTTCCAGATGATCGGGTAAAACAACTACCGTGCCGTCGATTTTCTTTTCCAACTGTGCATCGGCAAACATTCCCCTGAAAGTGCTTGCAATATTTTCTACCCGTTTTGCGAACAAGCTTTTGTAAAGCACTTTGGCTAACAAGACCAATCCGCCTATTGTCGACTGTGAAAGCCAATTTTCGCTCACGCTGGCGTTGATTACAATGTCGCGAAAATTCATTTTCCGGTTGCTGTTTTCAAACGTAACTGTGCCAAAAGAATATCCGCCTGCGCTTTGAGAGTCGATGCCGCCGAAAAAATTGCTTTGGATCAACAAAGATGTAGGAAGATAGGAAGGCAAAAGGTTGCATTTTGCGTCCGGAAACATGGTACCGATAATGCGCTTAATGGAAGTTTGCTCGGCTTCCGTAAATTTTTTGTAATAATAGCCCAGCCCAATACTGCCTGCGGTTATCAGCACAAACAGCGGAATAATGACCGCCAACAATTTGTTTGCCTCCCAAAATGTAGGGTTGGGATTTTGCGAATAGTCGTGCATAAAGGGCGAACCGTTGCCAGAAAATATCAAGCCATTGAAAACAAATATCCCCAAAAAATAAACCACCGCTCCGCCATAACATAAGAAGCGGTAAAAACTAAGTTTTTTACGGTTTTTCTCCGCTTTTTTCAGCGTGGAATACAGTTCTTGCTGCAGCTGTTCAATTTTTTCATTCATTGTACTTACGAAATTGTTTTAATGCTTTTGATAAGTTGTTTTGGATAGTTTGTTTTCATTTCCTTAATTCTTAAATAATCCTTTAACATCTACATTCGCCTTTTCTGCCTCAAGAATAGTGATCAATTCGTATGGTTGGTATTTTTTTGCGGAGGCGATTAGATTAGAAGGAAACATCTGTACATAGTTATTGAAATCGACTGCCGCTGCATTGAATGTACGTCGCGCCGCTTGCAGTTGATATTCCATTTCTTCGATACTTTCTTCAAGGCGGAGAAACTGCTTATCGGCTTTCAGTTCCGGATAATTTTCGACTGAAACTTTAATTTCGGCCAATTTCTTTGACAGTTCAGTTCCCAATTGCATTTGCTCGTACTCGTTGTTCGTCTGCTGCATCTGCGAACGCAACTCGGCAATTTTGGTAAGCGTAAGGTTTTCGTGTCCCATGTAGTTTTGCACAGCCGCTACCAAATTAGGAATCATATCGTTCCTTTGTTTAAGCATTACGCAAATGCTGCTTTCGGTTTGTTTCACACGGTTGTCTTTGGCAATAAACTTGTTATAAGTTGTAATCAACCACAGCAGAATAAGAACTATTATTGCTGCTATAATAATAAGGGCGGTATTCATAATCATTTAATAATTTATGTTTTAGTATTTTATGTTTCATATTTTTCATTTGCTAACTTCTCGCTACAGTGTTCGTGTGCTGCTTGCAAAGGTAAGTATTTTTTTTGATCGGTTTCCATTCGTTTGTTTTTTCTTGTTTTGTTTTTCAAATTTATGCAACAAAAATAGTCATTTATCTTGATTGTATTTCCATTTTTTCGCTATTATTCGTTGTTGGTTGCGATAAGAACGCAGAGGATGCCTATGGAACGGGATTAGCACAGAAAATGTTATTTTTACTTTATCACATTAAAAAGAATGAGGAAAACCAAAAAAGATAGATATATATTGTAAATCAGAAGAAAAAGTATTAAATTTGCATCTTAAATAGAGAAATAAGCATTTAAACCTATGGAGAAACACGATTGCCGATGATGAGTCGGGAAGAGTCTGAATTGGTGAATCTGAATATATTTTCCAGAAGCAAAACAAAGCGTTTCTTCATTAGAGCAAATATTTATTCTCAAGAGGTATTTACAAGCGAATGAATTAAGTGATGAAGAAAGATTATAATAGTAAAACAATCAAAATGAAAAAAAAATTACAAATCATAGGGATTGCATGGATGTGGTCTCTTAGTATTTATGCCGGCGGATTAGTGACAAATACAAATCAAAATGTTGCTTTCTTGCGTAATCCGGCGCGTGAAGCATCCATGGAAATTGATGCGGCCTATACGAATCCAGCCGGATTAGCTTTTTTAAATAAGGATGGACTTTTCTTTTCGTTGAATAATCAAAGTGCATTTCAAAAGCGCACCATTACGGTCGATTTTGCTCCGTTTGCAGGGTTTGGCGGAGATGCCGAAAAAAAATTTGAAGGAAAGGCTACCGCTTGGGCTGTGCCAAATTTACAAGCTGCCTATAAAATAGGCAAATGGGTGTTTTCGGCAAATTTGGGTGTTGTAGGAGGAGGAGGAACCGTAGATTTTAAAAGCGGCTTGCCTTCTTTTGAGTCATTGGTCGCGATTGCTCCGGTATTCTTGAATGGAGCGTTGTCGACGACGAATTACGGCGGTTATACTTTGGAAAGTCAATTGAAGGGTTCGTCCATCACTTATGGCGCTCAACTCGGAGCAACCTATAGAATCGTCGAACATTTTTCCGCTTATGCGGGATTGCGCTATAATTACGTGGACAACAGCTACAAAGGGCATGTAAGAAATGTTGAATTAGGTATGAATGGCGGCTTAATCCCTGCTGCTGCGATTCTTTCGAGTTTCAATGGTACGCCTGCCGCCGCTTTATTGACTGCTTTGATTGGAGATAAAGAGTTGAATTTTAAGGAATCGGGTTCTGGAGTAGCTCCGATTATAGGGTTGGATTATCATTGGAACGGACTGAATATCGGCGCTAAATATGAGTTTAAATCCAGCGTGACTTTGAAAAATAAAACAGTTGTTAATACTACAGGTTTGAAACATTATGATGACGGAGAGACCACGCCGTACGGTATTCCCGCTTTGTTGGCAGCCGGCGTGCAATACGATATTATACCTCAATTGACAGTTTCCGCATCCTATCATCATTTTTTTGATTCGGATGCGAAAATGGCTAATAACAAACAAAAATTCATCCATGGCGGAATTAATGAGTATCTGGCAGGAGTAGAGTACCGCATCAATGATTTATTTTTAGTGAGTTGCGGTACACAGTTTACGCGCACGGGAATAACCGACGATTATCAGACAGATATGAATTTTTCTTTAAATTCTTATTCTTTGGGAATTGGCGGAGCAATTAATGTGACGAAAAATATCCGGATTAACTTGGCCTATTTCTTCACGAATTATGACGATTGGACGAAAAAAATAGCGGACTATGGAAATATCAACAGCCTTTCTACCGTTATTCCGGCAACTCCGGGAACAGATATTTTCGGACGAACAAATCAATCGTTTGGAATTGGATTGGACTTCAGGTTTTAAATGATGAATTAGGTTAAAAAAAAGACGTCTCAAAGGAGGCGTCTTTTACAATTCGTTTGGAAAAAAAGCTTATTTTCTGATTCCCAAATCTTTAATGATAGCCCGATACCTTTCAATATCTATTTCTTTCAAATAATCCAACAAGCGGCGACGCTTGCCAACCAGCATTTTTAGCGCTCTTTCTGTGCTATAATCTTTCTTATTTAACTTCAAATGTTCAGTTAAATGCGAAATACGGTAGGAAAACAATGCTATTTGTCCTTCGGACGAACCGGTATCAGTGTTAGACTTTCCGTATTTGGCGAAGATTTCTTTCTTTTTTTCAGAATTTAAATACATGAATAATTTGTTTGTTTTTAAAGTTGCGGTGCAAAGGTAAGCATTATTTTTATTATTCAGTATATTAATTGTATTTTTGTGCCGAAAAACGATATTTCGAGCATATAATCACCGATTGAAAATGGATATATCAGTAGTAGTACCTTTGTTGAATGAGGCGGAGTCTCTCCCTGAATTGTTTGAATGGATCAAAAAAGTGATGGACCGGGAAGGGTTTTCATACGAAGTTATTTTTGTAGATGACGGAAGTATAGACAATTCGTGGGAAGTAATTTGCAATCTTCACCAAAAATATCCCGAAGTGAGAGCTATTCGTTTTCAACGGAACTATGGCAAATCGCCTGCTCTCCAATCGGCCTTTCAGAAAACCCAGGGCGAAGTAGTAATTACCCTCGATGCCGATTTGCAGGATAGTCCCGATGAGATTCCGGCGCTTTACCGCATGATCAAAGAAGAGAAATACCAATTGGTTTCTGGTTGGAAAAAGAAACGCTACGATCCCATTACGAAAACGTTTCCCACTAAATTGTTTAACGCGACTGCCCGCTTATTCTCCGGAATTCAATTGCACGACTTCAATTGCGGATTGAAAGCATACGATCAAAAAGTAGTCAAGCACATTGAAATTTACAACGATATGCACCGTTGGATTCCCTTTCTGGCAAAAAATGCCGGTTTTACCCGTATTGGAGAAAAAGAGGTGCGTCACCAGGCGCGGAAATACGGACATACCAAATTTGGGCTGAATCGTTTTACCAATGGTTACCTCGATTTGTTCACGCTTTGGTTTTTGTCTAAATTCGGGAAAAAACCCATGCACATTTTTGGTTTAGTGGGGAGTTTGATGTTTGTAATTGGATTCTTCGCCATCCTAATAGTAGGGGGAATCAAAATTCACGCACTATCGAAAGGCATACCAGCGCCCTTAATCGTTAATACGCCCTATTTTCACATAGCCCTCGCCAGTATGATTATTGGAACACAATTGTTTCTCGCTGGATTTATTGGTGAATTAATTACGCGCAATTCGCCGGAAAGAAACCAGTATACGATCGCCGAAGAATTTTAGAATAAGTTGAAAGCGTAACCGATTCCCAGATAAAAGGCGTGATGGCTCAAACCCACGCTTTCTTTTGTATTGGTATAGCGCCAACCGCCGGTGAGCCTGAGATTGTCGGTCACATTGATGCGTAAGTGCCAACCAAAGTTGACCCCTAAAGCGGTGCCATTGTCCACCACATAATGATTGTTATCTTTGCTTTCAAACGATAAAAGTTGCGCGCCAATAGAAGGTCCCGTACTCCAATTTTCCATTCTCAATAATAAGAAACGCACGTCCAAACTGCCGGTATACAAAGAATAGCGCCGCGTATAGGCTGGATCATGAAAGTCTTTATCCTCTTTCGTTATTTTGGGATTCATCATTCCAGAAATACTCGCTTCCAAAGGATCAGATATTTGGTAAGAGACATCCAAACCATAAGTAAAAGCCGGATACATGGAAACATAAGCTCCTCTTGCGCTGACAGTCAGATCGCCTGCCTGTCCGTACGCGGTCATAACAGAAAAAATAAGTCCTAAAATAATAATTGTCTTTTTCATCTAATGAATAGGTTTTAATAAGCAGACAAAAGTATATATTAAATCGGTATGTTTGCATATAATATTCTTAATTTTTATAAAAACGGAAGCCCGGTTCTGTGAAACGAATGAATATAGAAGGGAAAATGAGGATTCAATGCTATAACCGCTTTCAAATTTGTGTTTTTTCAGCATATTTGTTAATAATTCACCTTTGTATGTGATTTTTTCCTTTCATTTATTTGCGGATTAAAAAACTCTTTTTACCTTTGCCTCCATTAAAAAGAAAAAGTTATTAGCAAATGAAAAGTCTTGTTGCATATAGCCTATTGCTTACCAGTCCAATCATTCTCTTGCATCAAACAAGAGAAAGCAAGGGTGGTATGTAACAAAAGACATTTATTGAAGAGTAGTAAAAAGCCTTTCTCGCTTTGTTGGAGGAAGGCTTTTTTTATGAATAACGGAAAAAGAAAACTATCGAATAAACAACAAATAAAGACTAAAATGGCAGAAAGATTATTTATTTTCGATACCACATTACGCGATGGAGAACAAGTCCCGGGTTGCCAATTAAACACCATCGAGAAAATACAGATAGCAAAAGCTTTGGAAAATTTAGGAGTGGATGTCATCGAAGCCGGTTTCCCGATTTCAAGTCCGGGAGATTTCAATTCGGTTGTAGAAATTTCGAAAGCGGTTACCTGGCCGATCGTTTGCGCCCTTACCCGAGCTGTAGAAAAAGACATAACCGTTGCTGCCGAATCGCTCCAATATGCTCGAAGAAAACGAATTCATACCGGAATCGGTACTTCGCCCTACCATATTCAATACAAGTTCAATTCTACTCAGGAAAAAATTCTTGAACGATCTATTGCGTGCGTGAAATATGCTAAAAAACAGATGGAAGATGTGGAATTCTACTGCGAAGATGCAGGCCGCACCGATAACGAATATTTGGCGCGCGTAGTGGAAGCCGTGATCAAAGCAGGGGCAACGGTAGTCAACATTCCGGATACGACCGGTTATTGCCTTCCATCGGAATACGGAGCAAAAATCAAATTCTTGATGGAAAATGTAAAAGACATTCATAAAGTGATCCTTTCTACTCATTGCCACAACGATTTGGGAATGGCTACCGCTAATACGATTGCGGGAATCATAAATGGAGCCCGCCAGGCGGAAGTGACAATCAATGGAATTGGCGAACGCGCCGGCAATACCTCTTTGGAAGAAATCGCTATGATATTTAAGAGCCATAAAGAATTAGATATAGAAACAAACGTCAATACCAAGCATATTTATTCGATTAGCCGAACCGTTTCCAGTTTGATGAATATGCCGGTTCAGCCCAATAAGGCGATTGTTGGGAGAAATGCTTTTGCGCATTCATCCGGAATCCATCAAGACGGTATATTGAAAAACAGAGAAAGCTACGAAATTATCGATCCAAAAGAGGTAGGAATCGACGAAAATACCCTTGCATTGACCGCCCGCAGCGGACGCGCCGCCTTAAAACATCGTTTAAGTAATTTGGGCATTGAATTTTCTCAGGAAAAATTAGACGACATTTACGAAGAATTTCTTAAATTAGCCGATCGAAAAAAGGATATTAACGATGACGACATTTTGATGTTAGCAGGAAAGGACCGGACAACATCTCAAAGGATTCAGTTAGAATATCTTCAGGTAACTTCAGGCGCCGGCGTTCGGGCGGTGGCAAGCATCGGTTTGAATATTGCAGGCGAAAAATTTGAAGCGGCTGCCTCCGGAAATGGACCGGTCGATGCTGCGATCCGGGCATTGAAAAAAATTATTACTCGCCAGATGACCATTCAAGAGTTTTTGATTCAAGCCTTGAATAAAGGGAGCGACGATGTGGGAAAAGTTCACTTGCAAGTAGAGCATAATGGAGTCAATTATTATGGCTTTTCGGCCAATACAGATATTATTGCCGCATCTGTAGAAGCTTATATTGATGCAATTAACAAATTTGAAAAATAATGGGAAAAACGCTTTTCGATAAAATTTGGGATAATCACATAGTGACAACGCGGGAAGAAGGCGCTACGCAATTGTATATCGACCGCATGTATTGTCATGAGGTGACCAGTCCGCAGGCATTTGAAGGATTGCGAAGGAGAGGATTGAAAGTCTTTCGCCCGCAACAAATCACCTGTATGCCCGATCACAACATTCCTACCTTGAATCAGGAACTCCCAATTCAAGACCCAATATCGCGCAATCAGGTCGATACTTTGGATAAAAATGTAAAGGAATTTGGCCTCACTAATTACTATCCGGTAAAGCACCGTTTGAATGGAATCGTTCATGTCGTAGGGCCCGAAACAGGACTGTCCCTTCCGGGAATGACTATCGTGTGCGGCGATTCGCATACATCGACTCATGGCGCCATGGGAGCTGTTGCTTTCGGAATCGGCACCAGTGAAGTAGAAATGGTTTTGGCTACTCAATGCGTTTTTCTGTCTCGTCCGAAAACCATGCGGATCACGGTACGCAATCAATTAAAGACGGGAGTAACAGCCAAAGATTTGGCTTTGTATCTCATTTCCAAGATGACAACCGGCGGAGCTACGGGATATTTCGTTGAGTATGCCGGTGAAGCCATTGAAAATCTTTCGGTAGAAGGCCGCTTGACCCTTTGCAATCTTTCCATCGAAATGGGTGCGCGCGGAGGAATGATAGCCCCTGATGAAGTAACTTTCAAATACCTCGATGAGTGTGAATTTGCTCCGAAAGGAGCGGCGAAAGAAAAAGCTTTGGCTTATTGGAATACTTTGAAATCGGACGAAGACGCTTTGTTCGACGAGGAAGTTGCGTTTGATGCCAGAGCAGTTGAACCGATGATTACATACGGTACAAATCCGGGTATGGGCATGGGCGTCAACGATATGATTCCTTTGGTCGGCGAAATAGAAGAATCTGCACGTAATTCTTATATCAAATCGTTGGAATATATGGGATTCCAGCGGGGAGAAAAATTGCTTGGCAAACCGATCGATTATGTTTTTCTGGGAAGCTGCACGAACGGACGGATCGAAGATTTCCGCGTATTTGCCTATTTGGTAAAAGGAAGGAAAAAAGCGGAAAACGTCACGGTCTGGTTAGTCCCCGGTTCGTGGAATGTAGCTCGGCAGATCCATCAGGAAGGATTGGATCAAATATTGGAAGCGGCCGGATTCGAAATTCGCCAGCCGGGATGTTCGGCTTGTCTGGCCATGAACGACGACAAAATTCCTGCCGGCAAATATGCCGTATCTACTTCCAATCGCAACTTTGAAGGTCGCCAAGGACCCGGAGCCAGAACGCTTTTGGCTGCTCCGGCGCTGGCCGCTGCCGTCGCAGTTACCGGTTGTATTACGGATCCAAGAACATTGTTGGAAATTGAAAATGGAAATGGGTAAAAATAATAATAGAAAAAACGGGAAAAAATGGAAAAATTTCTGAGAGTCTCCAGTACGGTAGTTCCACTACCCAGAGAGAACATCGACACCGATCAGATTATCCCGGCGCGTTTTTTGAAAACTACTTCCAAGGAAGGATTGGGAGAGTGTCTTTTTCGCGACTGGAGATACGACGAAAACGATCGTCCTATTGCTTCTTTTGTATTAAATAATCCGAAATATAAAGGAAGCATATTGGTAGCCGGAAAAAATTTCGGATGCGGTTCGAGCAGAGAACATGCTGCATGGGCCATTGCCGGATATGGATTCAAAGTCGTGGTATCGAGTTTTTTTGCCGATATTTTTAAAAATAATGCCATGAACAATTTTGTTCTGCCGGTAGTCGTTTCAGATCAGTTTCTTGCGGAAATTTTCGAAAGCGTAGATAAAGATTCCCAGACGGTATTGACTGTGGATATGGAACTTCAACGGATTACCAATGAGGCGACGGAAAACGCATATATTTTTCCCATCAGCGCTTACAAAAGGGAATGTTTTCTGAATGGATTTGACGATATCGATTATTTGTTGAGTAAGCAAGATAAAATCAAGGAATATGAAAAAAGCGCTAAAGCGCTAACAGCAAGGCTTGGAAACAATGATTGAGATAATGGATACTACGCTGCGCGATGGCGAACAGACCAGAGGAGTCTCTTTTGCTTCAACGGAAAAATTGCACATCACACGGTTGTTGATAGAGGATTTGCATGTCGATCGGGTGGAAATTGCTTCCGCGAAGGTCTCGAATGGTGAATACGATACGGTGAAACGGGTGGCCGAATGGGCTGCCAACAATCATTGTTTGGACCGGATCGAAGTATTGGGATTCGTAGACGGCTCTGTTTCACTCGAATGGGTAAAAAATGCCGGATGTAAAGTAATGAATCTTTTGTGTAAAGGCTCATTGAAGCATTGTAAGGAACAACTTAAAAAAACACCGGAACAACATTTGGCAGATATCAAAAAAGTATTGGTTGAGGCGGAGTTACGGCATATTTCTATTAATATGTATCTGGAAGATTGGTCGAATGGCATGCAGCATTCTCAGGATTATGTTTTTTTCTTAATGGACGAATTAAAAAATACTTCCATTCGACGGTTCATGTTGCCGGACACTTTGGGAGTGTTGAATCCGATTAATACGCATGCGTTTTGCCAGCAAATGATGGACCGTTATCCCGAACTTCATTTCGATTTCCATGCTCACAACGATTACGATTTGGCTGTAGGAAACGTTTTTTCTGCCGCTCATGCAGGAGTCAAAGGAATTCACACGACAGTCAATGGGCTGGGCGAGCGGGCGGGGAATGCCTCGTTGGCCAGCGTCGTCGCTACGCTTCACGATCAGTTGAACATGCGGACGAATATTGTCGAAGATAATCTGAACAAAGTGAGCTATTTTGTCCAATCCTATTCAGGCGTTCGCATTCCCTGTACGCAACCAATTATCGGCGACAATGTATTCACGCAATGCGCCGGCATTCATGCTGATGGAGATAATAAAAATAATCTTTATTGCAATGATTTACTTCCTGAACGCTTTGGACGTTTTCGGGAATATGCATTGGGTAAAACTTCCGGAAAATCCAATATTCGGAAAAACTTGGAAGTAATAGGCGTAGCATTGGATGAAGAATCCATGCGGAAAATAACCGACCGGATCATCGAATTGGGAGATAAAAAAGAAATTGTCACTCAAGATGATTTACCTTATATTATTTCGGATGTGCTTCATACGGAAAGCGCTGAGAAAATACGAATAATTAATTATGCCTTGTCTTTGACTCAAGGACTTCGACCTACAGCGACCGTCCGAATCGAAATAGAAGGGAAAGAATATGAAGAAACAGCTCCCGGCGACGGGCAGTATCATGCTTTTTCAAAAGCGCTGTGGAAAATCTATAATCATTTGGGAAAACCCAAACCCGCTTTGACAGATTATAACGTGTCGATTCCTCCCGGAGGACGCACCGATGCTTTAGTACAAACCACAATTGCGTGGAATTTCAATGGAAAAGATTTCAAAACAAGAGGCTTGGATGTGGATCAGACGGGATCGGCTATTAAGGCTACGGTAAAGATGTTAAATATGATAGAAAATATAAATTGAATGTATAAATTAGAAAAATTAATTAGGCCCAATATTTGGAAGCTTAAGCCCTATTCTTGCGCTCGAAGCGAATTTGTAAGGGAGGGGAAAAAGAAGGATGAGCACGTTTATCTGGATGCAAACGAAAGTCCCTTTAATTCTCCTAAAAATCGTTATCCCGATCCGATGCAAAAAGAGTTGAAAGAACAGATTGCTCGGGTCAAAAAAGTAAAGCCTTCACAGGTGATGATTGGCAATGGAAGCGACGAAGTCATTGATTTGGCTTTCCGTATTTTTTGCGAACCGCGGCGGGATAATGTTGTTGCCATCGATCCTACTTACGGTATGTATCAAGTTTGCGCAGACATCAATGATGTGGAATACCGGAAAGTGTTGCTCAATCCTGATTTTTCCTTAGATGGAGAACGCTTGTTGAGGGCTACTGATATCCGAACTAAAATAATCTTTTTGTGTTCGCCCAATAATCCGACCGGAAATCTGTTGGATCGGGATGAAATACATCGGATTATTACTCATTGGGAGGGAATTGTCGTTTTGGATGAGGCGTATGTCGATTTTTCGAACCAGCCCAGCTGGGTGAAAGAATTGAACCAATATCCCAACTTGATCATTCTCCATACCTTTTCGAAAGCTTGGGGATTGGCTTCCTTACGTTGCGGATTGGCTCTGGCTTCAGAAGAAATTATTCATTATTTCAATAACGTACGTTATCCTTACAACATCAACACCATTACTCAGGAACAGATTTTGTTGTATTTAAGTATGGGAGAGGATCTGAAAAATGCTTGGGCCAAAAAAATTGTGGAAGAACGCGACAAACTGATCGACGCGCTAAAGAAAGTAGACATAGTAGAAAGAATATATCCTACGGATGCAAATTTCTTTTTGATTAAGGTGCCGGATGCCGTTTATGTCCATAACGAATTGATTGAGAGTGGAATTGTTGTGCGCGATCGTCATACTGTTTCACTTTGCGACCGTTGTTTGCGGATAACAGTGGGTACGCAGGAGGAAAATGAACGCTTAATAGAGGCTTTGCAATGGATTAAAATGCCGTCAATGAGAGCGTATTTATAGCATGAAGAAAAAGGCTTTGTTTATAGATCGCGACGGAACGCTTATTGTCGAACCTCCCGTTACATTTCAAGTGGATACGTTGGACGATTTAGAGTTTCTTCCGGGAGTAATCCGCAACTTGTATTGGATTCGCAAACACCTCGATTTTGAGTGGGTAATGGCGAGCAATCAAGATGGTTTGGGAACGTCCGCTTATCCGCAGGAAAATTTTGACCGCGTGCAAGAAAAAATACTGACTATTTTTCGGAATGAGGACATTATTTTTGACGAGATACTGATAGATAAATCGTTTCCGGAAGAAAATCTTCCCAGCCGAAAACCGGGGATTGCTTTGTTTCGCCCTTATTTGACGGGAAATTACGATTTGGAGAACTCGTTTGTAATTGGCGATCGCTTGACGGATGTACAATTAGCCGCAAATCTGGGATGCAAAGCCATTCTATTGAGCGCTGAAAAATCTTTTTTGGATGATTATCCGGAATTGAAATCTTCTTGCGTCTTGATTGCTCCCCATTGGGATGCTATTAGTCCGTTTCTTTTTTCCAAAGAACGGAAGGTACGGATCGAACGAATAACGAAAGAAACACAGGTTGAGATAGAAATTCTTTTGGACGGCAACGGGAAAACGGATATTTCTACCGGACTTCATTTTTTTGACCACCTTCTGGAGCAGATTGGAAAACATTCGGGTATGGATTTGCGGATTCAGGTGGCGGGCGATTTGCAAGTCGACGAACATCATACGATTGAAGATACAGGTATTGCACTGGGTGAAGCTTTGCAAAGGGCTTTGGGCAATAAGCGCGGCATCGAACGGTACGGTTTCTGTCTGCCGATGGACGATTGTCTCTGTTCGGTTGCTCTGGATTTTGGCGGTCGTGCGTGGTTGGTGTGGGATGCCGAATTCCGGCGTGAAAAAATAGGCGATGTACCCACCGAAATGTTCTTGCATTTTTTTAAGTCTTTGAGCGATTCGGCCAAAATGAATCTCAATATCAGAGCAGAAGGTCAAAATGAACACCACAAAATCGAAGGTATTTTTAAAGCTTTTGCTCGTTCTGTAAGAATGGCCGTTCGAAGAGACATTTTCAGTGGCGAATTACCCTCGACAAAAGGTGTTTTGTAAAAATTAATGATTATATTTGCCAAAAAAATATAATATTAAAATTTTTAGTTGTATGAAAAAAATTTGTTTCATTGTTTTATTTGCATTCGCTTTTTTGTTTTCGTTCAATGCATGCAAACCGAAAGAAAGTGCATATCGTTCCGTTTATGAAAGGGCCAAGTCAGCTCAAAGAGAAAAAGAACAACAAAAAGATCGAGATAAGCTTTTTGCTTCGATCGAACAATCTCAACAAACGGGTTCCCCTTCTTTTGCCTCTTCCTCATCCTCCTCTTCTATGGGTTCCTCCTCATCCTCTTCTATGGCTAATATTCCCGGTACCTCTTTCCAAAGAGAAAGAATAACAGCTTTAGATGGAAGCGGGGTCAAACCGTATAGCGTAGTGATCGGCAGTTTTGTAAACAAAACAAATGCCGAATCGTTAAAAGACCGTATGAGGGCAAGAGGTTATAATACTTTTTTAGTTAAAAATGAAAAAGGGATGTACCGTGTAATTGCCGCCTCTTTTGATAGCAGATCAGAAGCCATTCAATTGCGCGAAAGAATCAAGGATAAATATGATTCTGAATTTGCCGACGCCTGGCTGCTCGAAAGAATTAATTAAAAGGAAACAAAAAGGGAATCAAGCGAAATATTTTTTTTCCATGTTTGTTCGCTTGGTTCTCCTTTTTATGTTTTTAGAATGCGGCGTTTTTAGGCGTGCGGGGGAAAGGGATCACATCTCGGATATTAGTCATTCCGGTGAGAAATAAGACCAATCGTTCAAACCCCAGACCAAAACCGGCATGCGGCGCCGTTCCAAATTTGCGCGTGTCGAGATACCACCATAAATTATCCAGCGACATGTGCAATTCTTGTATGCGGTTTAATAATTTCTGATAATCTGCTTCTCGTTCGGATCCTCCGATAATTTCTCCGATTTTAGGAAACAATACATCCATTCCGCGAACGGTTTTTCCGTCGTCATTTTGTTTCATATAAAATGACTTAATTTCTTTGGGATAATCCGTCAGAATGACGGGACGCTTGAAATGTTCTTCTACCAAATAACGTTCATGTTCAGATTGCAAATCAGCGCCCCAGTAGACGGGATATTCGAATTTCTTTCCGCTCTTTTCAAGAATTTCTATGCCTTCGGAATAGGTGAGGCGCACAAATCGATTGTGAATCACAAAGTTTAGCCGGTCGATCAATTCGTTGTCATACATTTTATTCAGAAATTCGATATCATCTTTGCAATGTTGCATCACATAGGCGATCACATATTTAACGAAATCTTCGGCTATATCCATATTTTCGTTGATGTCGATGAAAGCAATTTCCGGTTCGATCATCCAGAATTCGGCCAAGTGACGGGGCGTATTGGAATTTTCCGCGCGGAAAGTAGGTCCAAAAGTATAAATTCCGCCCAAAGCCATAGCACCTAATTCTCCTTCTAATTGTCCGGAAACCGTCAAATTGGTTGATCTTCCGAAAAAATCTTGCGAATAGTCAATGGCTCCGTTTTCTGTTTGAGGAAGATCGTTCAGATTCAACGTAGTTACCTGAAACATCGATCCGGCTCCTTCGGCGTCGGAAGCCGTAATGAGCGGCGTATGAAAATAGAAAAAACCTTGTTTATTGAAATATTCGTGAATGGCAAAAGCCAAATGGTGGCGAATGCGGAAAATGGCTCCGAACGTATTGGTACGGGGACGCAGATGCGCTATTTCTCTCAAAAACTCTAGCGTATGCCCTTTCTTTTGCAAAGGATAGGTTGCCGGATCAGACGCTCCGTAAATTTCAATTTCTTCGGCCTGAATTTCAGTGGTTTGTCCTTGTCCCTGCGATTCTACCAGCAGTCCGTTGACGCCTATACAAGCGCCCGTAGTAATGGATTTTAAAAATTCTTCTCCAAATTTGTCTGTATCTGCTACTACCTGGATATTATGAATGGTCGATCCGTCGTTCAGCGCAATAAACGCGATCTGCTTGTTTCCTCGACGAGTTCGAACCCATCCTTTTACGCTTATTTTTTGGTTGAAATTGTGTTGGTTTAGTAAATCAACTATTCTTGTTCTTTTAATCTCGGACATCTTTTTATGTATAAATGAAAAATGAAAAAATAAAAAGAAAAAGAGCTGTTCAAAAAAGTCTTTTGGAGCATCATGGCAATGATTTTTTTGAACAACTCTTTTTCTTTAACTCTTTATTCTTTACTATTATTTAAAAATTATTCAAAAGCTCCCATACGAAGCATGCTCACTTCTCTTTCGTTCAGGTAACGCCATTGACCTCTTTTCAGATTTTTCTTGGTTAAGCCGGCGAAATAAACGCGATCTAATTTGATTACATGATAACCTAGACTTTCAAACATGCGGCGGACAATGCGGTTGCGTCCCGAATGAATTTCAATTCCTACTTGGTCTTTAACTTCGTCGTCCACATAGCTGACTGCGTCTGCATGAATTTCTCCATCATCCAGATCAATCCCTTCGGCCAATTTTTGCATGTCGGCAATGCTGACATCTTTATCTAACCACACATGATAAATCTTCTTTTTCAGGAATTTTGGGTGCGTGAGTTTCGACGACAAATCGCCATCGTTTGTCAGCAATAAGACTCCCGTCGTATTTCTGTCTAATCTTCCAACAGGGAAAATTCGTTCCTGACAGGCATTTTTAACCAAATCCATCACGGTCAATCTTTCCTGCGGATCGTCGGCAGTAGTTACGCAATTTTTGGGTTTATTCAACAAAACATAAATTTTTTGTTCCAACTTAACCGGTTGATCATTGAAAACAACTTGATCCGCGCGCTTTACTTTGGATCCCAATTCGGATACAACCTCTCCGTTTACTTTTACTAGACCAGCTTGAATGAATTCGTCTGCTTCGCGGCGGGAGCAAATGCCGGCGTTGGCCAGATATTTGTTCAAACGAATCAATTCGTTTGGATCAAAATGCTCTTCTCGGTATTTCAATTGTTTTTGAACGCCGTATTTAGCATTGGGATTATAACTGTCGTTCCGCTGCCTATAATTATTATTGTTATTATTGTACCGCGGATTGTTGTTGCGTCCTGCAGGGCGTTGGGATTGATACCCTCCTCTACTATTATATCCTCCTTGATTGTAGTTGCTATTCGGACGATCATTGCTATAATTACTTTTTCTTGCCGGGGCAGAAACTTCGCCGACCCGAGGCCTTCTTTTCTTTACAGCGCCATTCTCCGACATACTGGATGAGTTGTCGTAAGAACGTTGGGGACGATCATAATTTCCATTGGAATAATTGTTATAACCGCTTGGACGATCATAGTTTCCAGAACTTTGGCGATTGTTGTATCCTCCTTGGTCGCGGTTGTTATAGCTTGTTTTCGGACGGCTATAGCCTCCATCATCTCGGCGGTCATAGTTTCCCGCGTTGGAACGGTTGTAACTTCCTCGGTTGTCTTGTGATCTTCCGTAGCTTCCTCCTTGGCTGTTTCCGTAATTTGTACGGTTTGAATTGTATGGCCGTCTCTCACGATTTTGACCATCATTGTTTTGCCCGTCATTGTAACGGGGCTTCCAATCTTCTGTAGACATTGTTTGGATGAATTAAAAAAATGTGTATTAAAAATAAAAATAGTACTATACTAAATTAAAAAATAAAATTTTAATTTACAGGCCTGTGTAATTGTAAGGAGTAATCGCATTTAACTCCTCTTTAATTTTGTCGCTTACATCGAGCGTTTGAATAAAAGCTCGAATCGATTCCTCTGTAATTTGCTCATGAGTTCGAGTTAAATTTTTTAACATTTCATAGGGTTTGGAATACCCTTCTCTCCTTAAAATAGTTTGAATACCTTCCGCTATTACGGCCCAGGCATTTTCCAAATCATTACTTATAACCTCTTTATTTACAATTAGCTTACCCAACCCTTTCTGTAAATTTTGCAGTGAAATGAGGATATGGGCAAAAGGCACGCCGATATTTCGCAATACGGTGGAATCAGTAAGGTCTCGCTGTAAACGGGACACGGGTAATTTGGCGGCCAAGTGTTCCAACATCGCATTGGCAATTCCCAAATTTCCCTCTGCATTTTCGAAATCAATCGGGTTCACTTTGTGCGGCATAGCCGAAGAACCAATTTCACCTGCCTTAATTTGCTGCTTGAAATATCCCATCGAAATGTATTGCCAAAAGTCTTTAGACAAATCCAGTAAAATCGTATTGATTCGTTTCAAAGCATCAAATAATGCAGCTAAATTATCATAGTTTGATATCTGGGTGGTATATTTTTCACGAACTAAACCTAATTTTTTACTCACAAACAAATCTCCGAATTTCGACCACTCGATCGAAGGATAAGCCAATACATGGGCATTGTAATTACCCGTTGCTCCTCCAAATTTGGCCGAAATAGGAACTTGTTTCAATAAATAGAGCTGTTGCTTTAAACGGCTAACAAAAACCCGAATCTCTTTTCCTAAACGGGTAGGGGAGGCGGGCTGTCCATGCGTTTTGGCCAGCATAGGTATATCATCCCACTCTTCTGCATATTGGTTCAACGTTTCGATCAACCGGTTAAGCATTGGAAAATATTCTTTTTCCAATGCATCTTTAATAGACAGGGGTATCGAAGTATTATTGATGTCTTGAGAAGTAAGCCCAAAATGGATAAATTCCACATAATCAGTCATCTGCTTTGCTTCCATCTTTTCCTTAATAAAATATTCCACCGCTTTCACGTCGTGGTTTGTCGTTTTCTCAATATTTTTGATCGTTTCTGCATCATCCAACGAAAAAAAACGGTGAATCTTTCTTAACGATTCAAATGCGTCCGGTTCTATGTTTTCCAATTGAGGAAGTGGAATCTCACATAAGGAAATAAAATACTCAATTTCCACATATACCCTATATCGCATCAATGCATATTCGGAAAAATAAACTGAAAGGCTTGCCGTTTTCTCACGATATCTGCCATCAATCGGGGAAATCGCTGTCAATGCGTTTAAATTCATAATGATGAAAGGAACTACGATCTTACCTATTTCTTTTGCAAAGATACTATTTTTTTTGAAAAAAAACAGATGTGGATGATATTTTTACATTTCGCAGAAAAAAAATTAGATAGAGAGTGAATAAGTAGGAAGTACGGAATGGCGATGCGTTTCTTTACGTCTGCATATTCTCTATTTTTTGACTAATTCCTAACTCCTTAAATTTGGTGAAAACTTTTTTTTGAACTACTTTTGCATTTTCTTTATAAAAAGCTATCAATTATAACAAAAAAACAAAAATCTATGTATTGGCTATTAAATTCTTCTATTGGCAGGAAGTTTATCATGAGCGTATCAGGTATTTTTCTTGTTTTATTTTTGCTTTTCCACATGTCGATGAATATGACGCTGATTTTTTCGTCGTCGGCTTACGACATGATCTGCGAGTTTCTGGGAGCCAATTGGTATGCGATTGTCGGAACCCTGATTTTGGCGGGGGGAGTGGTCTTGCATATCGGATATGCTACTTGGTTAACTCTTCAGAATCGGCAAGCAAGAGGAACAAACTCCTATGCTTCTTCCAGCCAGACGAAAACCGAATGGTCTGCACAAAACATGTATGTGCTGGGAGTCATTATTTTAGGCGGATTACTCATCCACATGTTCAACTTTTGGTATAAAATGCAGTTTTCCGAACTTATTCATTTGGAAGGCGCCGTAACCAAAGGTTCGGAATTAGTTATTCCTCTGTTTTCCAACCCGCTTTACGTGCTCGTTTACATTCTCTGGTTAGTTGCTCTCTGGTTTCACTTGACTCATGGAGTATGGAGTTCTTTTCAAACTTTGGGGTGGAACGGACGAACGTGGTATCCCCGTTTGAAACTGATTTCCAATGTGGTTGCAACCATTATTATGATTGGATTTGCAATTGTTCCTGTTTTCTTCTTAATAAAAAAATTATAACGAGCTGGATTGACTCTAAAAAATTATATTTATGACAAAATTAGATGCAAGGATTCCAAACGGCTCTTTGGCCGAAAAATGGACAAATTATAAAGATCATCAGAAATTAGTAAATCCGGCTAACAAACGCCGTTTAGATATTATTGTAGTAGGAACCGGATTAGCCGGAGCCTCCGCTGCCGCTTCGTTAGGCGAGCTGGGTTTCAATGTATTGAACTTCTGTATTCAGGATTCTCCCCGCCGGGCGCACTCCATTGCGGCGCAGGGAGGGATCAATGCTGCAAAGAATTATCAAAACGATGGCGATTCCGTTTATCGTTTATTTTATGATACCATCAAAGGCGGAGATTACCGTGCGCGCGAAGCCAATGTATATCGTTTGGCCGAAGTGTCGAACAATATTATTGACCAATGCGTGGCGCAAGGCGTTCCGTTTGCCCGCGAATACGGAGGTCTTTTGGACAACCGTTCGTTCGGAGGCGCGCAAGTATCGCGTACCTTCTATGCAAAAGGCCAAACCGGACAGCAATTGCTGTTAGGCGCGTATTCGGCTTTGAGCCGTCAAATACAGAAGGGAACCGTGAAAATGTATACTCGTTACGAAATGCTAGATATTGTCATCATCGAAGGACGCGCGCGGGGAATTATCGCTCGCAACTTGATCACCGGTAAGATCGAACGTTTTTCGGCACATGCCGTAGTGATTGGTTCGGGGGGATATGGAAATACCTATTTTCTGTCGACCAACGCCATGAATTCCAACGGTTCGGTTGCCATGCAAGTATATCGGAAAGGCGCTTTATTTGCCAATCCTTCTTTTGCACAAATTCACCCGACTTGTATTCCTGTACACGGAGATTATCAATCGAAATTGACCTTGATGTCCGAATCGCTTCGCAACGATGGCCGCATTTGGACGCCTCTGAAAAAAGAAGACGCCGAAGCCATTCGCGCCGGTCGATTGAAGCCGACTCAAATTCCGGAAGAAGACCGCGACTATTATCTCGAAAGAAGATATCCGGCTTTCGGAAACTTGGTTCCGCGCGACGTCGCTTCCCGTGCAGCCAAAGAAAGATGCGATGCCGGCTATGGCGTTGCCAATACGGGACTGGCTGTATATCTCGATTTCTCAGATGCGATTAACCGATTGGGATTGAAAACAGTAGAAGACCGTTATGGAAATTTATTCCAGATGTATGAAAAGATCACGGACGATAATCCATACGAGACGCCCATGATGATTTATCCAGCTATTCACTATACCATGGGTGGTATTTGGGTCGATTATGAATTGATGACGACCATTCCGGGTTGTTTTGCTATCGGCGAAGCCAATTTTTCAGATCATGGAGCCAACCGCTTGGGCGCTTCGGCTTTGATGCAAGGGTTGGCCGACGGCTATTTTGTTCTTCCGTATACCATTCAGAATTATTTGGCCGATCAGATTCGCGTTCCTCGTTTCAGCGTGGATTTACCCGAATTTGTAGAAGCGGAAAATGCCGTTACTGAAAGAATTGCCCGATTAATGAGTATCAAAGGAAAGCGCACGGTCGATTCCATTCACCGTGAATTGGGAACTATTATGTGGGAAGATGTAGGCATGGGACGTACGAAAGAATCGTTGACTACCGCTTTGACCAAACTCAAGGCAGTGAAGAAAGAATTCTGGACGAACGTTTTTATTCCCGGCAGCGCAAATACATTAAATACTGAATTGGAAAAAGCGCTTCGCGTAGCCGATTTTATTGAAATAGGTCAATTGATGGCTCTCGATGCTCTGGATCGGAACGAATCTTGCGGCGGCCATTTTCGTGAAGAATATCAAACGCCAGAAGGAGAAGCTTTGCGCGACGACGAAAATTTTTCGTATGTAGCGTGTTGGGAATACAAGGGAGAAGATCAGGAACCGGAATTTATCAAGGAGCCGTTGGATTATGAATTTGTAGAACGTCAGCAAAGAAATTATAAGTCTTAGTAAACGAGTAAAAAAAGTAAAATGGAAAAAATAATTAATATCACACTAAAAGTATGGCGTCAGAAAGGACCTAAGGCTAAAGGGTATTTCGAAACCTATCAATTGAACGAAATTTCGGGCGATACTTCGTTTTTAGAAATGTTGGATATACTGAACGAACAATTAATTCATCAAGGAAAAGAACCCATTGTATTTGACAACGACTGCCGCGAAGGAATTTGCGGTATGTGTTCGCTATATATCAACGGGCATCCTCACGGACCGGACGATCTGATTACGACCTGCCAATTGCACATGCGTCATTTCAACGACGGCGATACTATTACGGTAGAACCCTGGCGTTCAGCTGCTTTTCCGGTGGTTCGCGATCTGATGGTCGACCGGAAAGCTTTTGACAAGATTATTCAGGCAGGCGGTTATATATCGGTCAATACGGGAGGAGTTCCCGATGCCAATGCAATTCCCATTTCGAAAATGGACGCCGATGAAGCCATGGATTCCGCTTCCTGCATCGGCTGCGGCGCTTGCGTGGCTGCCTGCAAAAATGGATCGGCAATGCTGTTTGTTTCGGCTAAAGTGAGTCAGTTAGCCTTGTTGCCGCAAGGACGAATAGAAGCCAAAGCGCGAGCTAAAGCAATGATTGCCAAGATGGACGAACTGGGATTTGGAAATTGTACCAATACGAGAGCTTGCGAACTGGAATGTCCGAAGGGAGTTTCCATTAGCAATATCGCTCGTTTGAACCGGCAGTTCCTGAAAGCGAAATTTTCCGACTGAGCGAGAATCAATTGTTTTATCTCATTTTCAAATGAATGCAGGTAAGAACATAATTTTTTTCTACCCGGTAATGAATCGTGAACGTGCTTTGTGAAGGACTATACGTTTCGTGCGCAGTGAAAGTTGCCCATTGGTTCATTACCGGCTCAAAAGGATGAATATGCAATTGCGTTTTGAACTCCAATTTGTTTTCATCTAACAACTTAAACAAAGATTCTTTTGCAGACCAATATAAGAGCAAATGAATCAGCGGATTATCGGAAGAAAGGGCGGCGTTTTCCGCTTCATTTACAAAGCGCGTTTTTACTTTTTCTACGCGAGGAGAAATATATTCCACGTCGATGGCTACCGGTTTTTCGCGGTCGAGAATTACTGCCGCATATCCTTTGGTATGACTGAGACTGAGATGGAACGAGTGGTCGGCAAGATAAGGTTTTCCCGAATCGGTATATAAAATTAATTTTTCTTCTCCGGTCAATTTTTTCAGCAAAACCCTAACCGATAACCATTCCCGTTTTCGGTTTTCATTCATTCCTTGGAGAACGGATTCATACCATTCTTTCCGTTCCAATTGAGTGAGCAATTCCTCCGAAGTTCCTGCGATAGGCATTACCCCTAAGCGATTAGCAACAATTAACATGCTATTTTGTTTTTAATAACTGCAAAAATAAATCTTTTTTGTAATTTTGCGGGCAAAAAAAGATTATATATGCCTCAGTTATCCCCACTAATCACTAATTTAGCGTTGATCCTGATAGTAGCCGGATTTACCTCTTTGTTATTCAAATGGTTGAAACAGCCTGTCGTTTTAGCTTATATTGTGGCAGGGATCATTATTTCTTTTTTTATTTCCAAAGAAACGACTGAATACGAAAATATTGAAACATGGGCGGATATAGGGGTTATTTTCCTCTTGTTCGGATTGGGATTGGAGTTTAGTTTCAAAAAATTGATGAAAGTAGGAGTAACCGCCTTTATTTCGGTTGCATTTATTGTTTTCTCCATGATCGGAGTAGGCTATCTGACGGGAATTGCGTTTGGATGGTCGCACATAACGAGCCTTTTTCTGGGCGCTATGTTGAGCATGTCGTCTACGATGATCATTATCAAAGTGTTCGACGATTTGCATTTGAATAATAAACGCTTTACGGGGATCGTATTGGGAATATTGATTATTGAAGACTTGGTAGCCGTTTTGCTGATGGTTTTACTTTCTACTATCGCCGTCAGCAAAAATGTAGAAGGCAAGGAAATGTTTGTCAGTTTGTTTAAATTGGTGACATTCTTGTTTTTCTGGTTTCTTTTGGGGACGTACCTTATTCCTACTTTCTTGCGAAGAATGAAACCGTTTTTAAACGATGAAACCTTGTTGATCATTGTATTGTCGTTTTGTCTGGGATTGGTTTATTTAGCGACTCGCGCCGGTTTTTCGTCCGCTTTGGGCGCTTTTATCATGGGTTCTATTCTATCAGAAACTTTGGATTCGGAGCGGATTGAAAAAATGATTGTTCCGATTAAAAATTTCTTTGGAGCCATTTTTTTCATTTCGGTAGGCATGTTGGTTCATGTTGCTACGTTGGGGCAATACATTGTGCCGATTCTGATTATCAGCTTGGTGGTGATTGTCGGACAAATGACTTTAGCAACCATCGGCATTCTTTTATCAGGCCAAAACCTGAAGACGGCTGTTTTTTCGGGATTTTCATTGGCTCAAATCGGCGAATTCTCGTATATTATTGGCGCTTTGGGTTTGAGCTTAGGAGTAATTGAAACTTCTCTGTATCAGATTATTGTATCTGCTTCAATCATCACGATTTTTACGACTCCCTATGTGATGAAATTAGCCGAACCAACTAACCGTTTTTTGGAAAAGAAACTTCCCGATAAATGGCAACGAATCCTGAATCGAGACGCTTCCGGAATGCAGATAATCAACGAAGAAAACGTGTGGAAAAAATTTTTAAGCGGTTTGATTACAACGGTTCTTATCTATTTTCTGTTCAGTATTATCATTGTGCTGTTTTTTTTCAGATATGCAGTTCCGATTGTGTCGTATTATTTACCTGGTATTCACGGAGATATAGTTTGCGCCATTGTGATTCTTTTGACGATTTCGCCTTTTTTGAGAGCCATTATTATCAAGGAAGACCGATCCAGCGAATTTATGTTGCTGTGGAACAGCAATCGTACCAATCGGGGGCCTTTGATTTTTACGCTGGTTTTTCGGGTATTGATGTGTGCAGGATTGATTACTTACGTTTTGTTTCAATTTTTTCATGAAAATTTTGTCATTTCCTTTACGGGAGCCTTGATTATTTTGGTTTTATTTTTGGCATCTCGGCGTATTCGGATTCAAACTCTGCGGATGGAACGCCGCTTCAAGGAAAACCTGAATGAAAAAGAAAAACACGAAGAATCGAAAGCTCCTTTAACGAAGGGTTTTGCAAATCACTTATTGGAAAGAGATTTGCATTTGACTAATTTCGCCGTAAAACCCTATTATTCTATTGTCGGAAAAACGTTGAAAGAATTGAAATTCCGTCAATTTTTTGGGGTAAACATAGTAACGATCGTGCGGGGCGACCAGCGCATTCATATTCCCAATGGCGATGTGCGCATTTATCCGGAAGACCAGTTAATTGTGCTGGGAACGGATAAACAGATGGAAGCTTTTCAGCAAGAAGTAGAGGAAAGACGGAAAAAATATACCCATCTTCAGGAAAAAGAAATTTCTGAAGTTCAAATGAAACAAATTAGCGTCGAACCTCATTCGCCATTGGTGGGTAAAACAATTCGAACGTCCCGCATACAAGACGATTTTGACTGTTTGGTAGTGGGTATTGAACGGAACAACAGTTCGATCATGAATCCCAGTCTCGATCTTAAATTCGAAGAAGGCGATCTCCTCTGGATTGTAGGAGAAAGTTCCAATATTAAGCGAATGCGAGGCTCGGAACTTTTTCAAAAAAATGAATTAAACGATTAAATTTCGATAGATAATGATTACAATAGACCAATTACGCGAAGTATTGGAGCGCGAGTCTGCGCTGAGGGGGTACCTTTGACATTGATGCTAAAACGATTCAGTTAGAGGAAGAGGAGCTCCGGACGCAAGCGCCCGATTTTTGGGAAGACCCGAAACGAGCCGAAGAACAGTTAAAAAAGGTAAGTGGAATCAAATCATGGATTGTTTCCTACGACGAGATTAAAGGGGCAGTCGAAGAATTACAGTTGGCTTTTGATTTCAACAAGGAAGGTATTACTACAGAGGAAGAAGTAGATGAAGCCTATCAGAAAGCAGTTGCTCAAATTGAAAAACTGGAATTGAAAAACATGCTTTGTTTAGAAGAAGACCATTTGGGCGCCGTTTTGAAAATCAATGCCGGTGCAGGCGGTACAGAAGCACAAGACTGGGCGGAAATGCTTTACCGGATGTATAGCCGCTGGTGTGAGAGCAAAGGATATAAAGTGAATGTAACCAACTGGTTGGATGGAGATGATGCCGGAATCAAGACGGTTACGCTTCAAGTGGAAGGCGAATATGCTTACGGTTATTTGAAAAGCGAAAATGGCGTTCACCGTTTGGTGAGAGTTTCTCCTTTCAATGCGCAGGGAAAACGGATGACTTCCTTTTCGTCTGTTTTTGTTGTTCCCTTAGTCGATGATACGATTGAAATAGAGGTCAATCCCGGCGATATTACTTGGGATACTTTCCGTTCCAGCGGCGCTGGCGGACAAAATGTCAATAAAGTGGAAACGGGCGTTCGATTGCATTATCAATATAAGGATCCGGATACGGGAGAAAGCAAAGAAATTGTCATCGAAAATACTGAATCCCGTTCCCAATTTGGGAACAAGGACAATGCCATCCGTTTGTTGAAATCTCAACTGTATGAATTGGAGATAGAAAGGCGAAGAAAAGCTTCCGTTCAGATTGAAGCGGGAAAAAAGAAAATTGAATGGGGATCGCAAATTCGTTCGTACGTTTTCGACGATCGCCGAGTGAAAGATCACCGCACTGATTACCAAACCTCCAATGTTGGAGCCGTCATGGATGGAGACATTGATGGTTTCATCAAGGCTTACCTGATGGAATTCGGGTCCAAGAGCGGATAAAATGGATTTGTAGCGTCAGGATTGTTTCTTGCTTTTGATCCTTTGCCTCAAAATTTCGACCACAGCGGGTAGCAACGAGATGAAAATAATAGCCACGATTAAAATGCTCAGGTTTTTTTTCACGAATTCCAATTCGCCGAAAAAGTAACCGGCATACATAAACAATGCTACCCAAATGACGGCTGCCGCTATGCAATAACTGAGGAAACGAGTGTAAGTCATTTTACCCATTCCCGCTACGAAAGGGGTAAATGTCCGTATGATAGGTATAAACCGCGCGAAAATAATCGTTTTTCCTCCGTGTTTTTCGTAAAAATGATGGGTTTTTTCCAGATAACTCTGCTTAAATATTTTGGAATGGGGATTCGTAAATAGTTTTTTACCTAAAAATCTACCAAACAGGTAGTTGCAGTTATCTCCTAAAAAGGCGGCGCTCATCAAGAGCAGTACCATCAAATGAATATTGATGTGGTTCGATCCAATAGCAGCCAGAGTTCCAGCTACAAACAAAAGCGAATCGCCCGGCAGAAAGGGCGTAACAACCAGTCCGGTTTCGCAAAAAACAATCAGAAATAAAATGGCGTAGATCCACAGTCCGTACTGGGCGATCAATTCACCCAAGTGAACGTCTAAATGCAGAACAAAATTGATCAGTTGGTTAATAAACTCCATGTGTAATATTTTTTGGGCGCAAAGTTAAATATTTATTGCAGATTTATTGAATAACCGGCAGGCGAATCGGGAAAAATAAGTAAAAAAGTGTTTCAAATTTTTTGTTATGGTAAAGTTTTTACGGAGGTGTTCTAAAAAGTATGCTGGTATAAAAATTTGACAATGAGAGAAAAAGAGCTATATTTGTTTTATGAAAATAAGGATAGAACTTTACTGCCC
>WRFY01000104.1 GCA_009783445.1 Candidatus Azobacteroides sp.
AATATTTACTGATAAGTTTTAATATTTATATTTATTCATTTGCTTATCATTATTTTAAGTTTATAAGTGTGTATTTATTTGAGACGCTTAGTATAGTTCTCTCGCTTGCTTGGATTAAAAAATTGATTCTATGAAGATAATGCATATATTATGGGGATTGAAGTATGGAGGCGCCGAAACAATGCTGGTAGATATCGTCAATCAGCAATGTTTTGAGCATGAAGTAGAATTGATAATAGGGAATCGAGATATTGACGCTGATCTACTATCGCAGATTAATCCTCAAGTCAAAATCATCCAAATTAATAGACCGCCTAAAAGTAAGAACCCGTTCTATATTCTGAAATTGGATTGTATTCTCTTGTTTTCCAAAGCCGATATTATCCACTGCCAAATGGATAATATTATCAAATATTTCCCTCTCTATTTTCTAAAAAGAAATATTTGCCTTACCGTTCATTGTGTCCGGCTTGGATATAAAGATATCCGTAAATATAATCGTGTTTTTGCTATTTCGGAAGAAGTAAGAGAAAGCGTAAAAAAACAAACGGGTGTAGAGGCGCAAGTGGTCTATAATGGAATAGAAATTCAAAAATTTAATCGTGAGAAAAGAAATCGTTCCGACGGTAAATTCCATCTGGTGCAAATCGGGCGATTAGACCATTTGCACAAAGGACAGCATCTTACTCTGAAAGCAATTCACAGTTTGGTTACTCAATATAATTACACTGATATCCATCTGGATGTGATTGGCGAAGGCGATTCGGAACAATACTTGAAGGATATTGCAGATAGTCTAAATATCAATGCTTATGTCACATTCCTTGGAACCCGTACCAAAGATTATATCAGAAAAAATCTGACATATTACGATTTATTAGTCCAGCCGTCTTTGTGGGAGGGTTTCGGATTGACAATCATTGAAGCTATGGGTGCGATGGTTCCTACTTTGATTTCTAATGTGGACGGGATGAAAACAACCTCTTTGAACGGCACGTTTTCCTATACTTTTCAATCCGGCAATGTGGAGGATTATGCGGAAAAATTATACCGCATCATTCAACTTCCTGTTGTAGAAAGAAAAATATTTGCAGAAAAAGCGTATCAATATGCTTATGATCATTTCGATATATCTACTACGGTAAAAAATTATGGAAAACAATATCAACATATTATTTCAAAAAAATGAGGATATTGTTTTTGCCTAATTGGACGGTTGTGCAATCCAATACGAATATCTCAGATTTGCAATCCCCAGATAAATACATATACGGAAAGCCGTATTGGTTTTTCAAGTATTTTTCGGAAGATACTCAAGTGGATGTTATCGACATCCAAGCACAAAGCCCATTGCATGGTATTGAAAAAAAAATAAAATTTTATATCCTGCAAGCTGTTATGGCTTTCAAAAAGTCGCGGCAATACGATGTGGTGATTTCCCATGGCGCCCAAAGCGGTTTGGTATATGCATTTTTAAACCTGTTCCGAAAAAAAGAACGCCGGACGTTGCATATCATTATCGACATAGGAGCAATGAATGGCGGACGAAACAACTGGATAGAAACTTTTGTCATTAAATGGGCTTTGAGGAGTCATCCGGCTATTATTTATCATGCTTCTATTCAGCAAAAATATTATGAGATGATTTATAAAGGATTGATTAAGCAGAGCCGGTTCATTCCATTCGGAGTGAATACCGAAGAATTTTATCCGCTTGGACTGCCTCCGGAAGATTATGTACTTTCATTCGGGTACAGTAAACGAGATTATCCGACTTTGCTGGATGCTTGGCAAAAAATAGACCCTTCTGTCCGGTTATATATTATCGGCGATACCTCTATTCCCAGCATAAATAATATTGTTTCTCTTCCAAAATCTTCCATTTCAGTACTCAAACAATACATTGCCAAAAGTTTGTTCGTAGTAATTCCATTGCCTGTTTTCAATTATTCGTACGGACAAATGAGCTTTTTGCAATCCATGGCTATGGGTAAGCCGGTGATTGTCACGAAAACGCCAAGTTCAATAGATTATCTTCAAAATGCGCAAGGCGCGTTTTTGATAAACCCTTACGACAAGACGGATATGAAAAATAAAATTGAATATCTGCTCGCTCACAAAGAGCAACTGAATGATTTAGGAGAAAAAGCACGAAAAGATATCGAAACCGGTCATTTCGACGAACAAACAATGGCGGAAAGGATGAATGAATTTATTAAAACATTGCTTTAACAAAATACAAATAGAAATACGATGAAACAGTTTCTACTCAGATATTTTTCGATTTCAAGATTAAAAGAGATCAGGGAAAAATACGGCAAATTTTTTATATTTTGCATTCAATGCATCCCGTTTTACGGCAACCTTAATATTTTATCCATGGTTTTTGGAAGCGATAAAAATGGAGGGCACAATTACACGCAACATTATGCCAAGCATTTCAAACAATATAGATTTAAAAAAATTAAACTTTTTGAAATTGGAGTGGGGGGGTATGATGATCCTAGCGCAGGAGGACAGTCTCTTCGAATGTGGAAAAAATATTTTCCTTTCGGGAAAATCGTTTCCTTAGATATTTTTGACAAATCCAAACTACAGGAAAATCGTATCCGGATTTATCAAGGAAGCCAAACAGATGAAGCTATTTTAAATAAAATAATTTCAGAAAACGGTGAATTTGATTTAATTATCGACGACGGAAGCCACATCAATGAGCATATTATTACTACTTTCAATTATTTATTTCCAAAATTAAAGCAAGGCGGTATTTATGTAATAGAAGATATTCAAACTTCCTATTGGGAAAGCATGGGTGGAGATAACAAAAATCTTAACAATCCGGCTACAGCTATGAATTTTTGCAAAAGTTTGACGGATTGTTTAAATTACAGCGAATTTAATAATCCTGAATATCAACCAACCGTCTTCGATTTAAATATTGTAGAAATCCATTTTTACCATAATCTTGTTTTTATTTACAAAAATAAAAATGAGGAGGAATCGAATTTAACGCATCAACTTATAAATGAAATATAAAAAGAAATGTCCAATCAAATAAAAAGGGCTTATCTTTGTTTCAACATGTTAAATAATTGACTCAGAAACGAAACGGGATAATAGAATCAGCAAGTCGCCGACCTCTTAATCCTAACCTTTTAACCCTATGGTCAGAAATAAGAAAGAATATTTTGGAGTACTTGCGTGAGCGCTTTGTATTCACGAAATTAAGCAGTTAGAAAAATAAATAATATTATCAACTTCTTTTCGTTATATAAAACAACGATGAAAAGAATGATCATGAATTTTGTATTTGGGTTCTAAATTAATATGAACAGATGAAAAACATAGTACAAGCCAGTCTAATAACAACTTTTCGTTGCAATGCTAAATGCAATATGTGTAATATTTGGAAATATCCGACCCGAAAAGAGGAGGAATTGGATTCAAAATATTATGCAAAATTACCGGATGGGTTAAGAATCAATATCACAGGAGGAGAGCCTACTTTACGGGATGATATTGATGAAATATTCCGCATCCTGCATCCCAAAGCCTCACTTTTGGAACTCAGTACGAACGGATTCTATACGGAAAAAGTGGTGAACTTGGCCAATAAATATCCAGATATTCTGATTCGAGTCAGTTTGGAAGGTTTACCCCAATTGAACGACGAAAAAAGGGGGACAAAAAACGGGTTTGATCATGCTTTAAGAACCATGCTTGAATTAAAAAAAACAAAATGCAAGAATATTGGCTTTTCAGTGGTTATATCCCAGGATAATTATCAAGATTTACTGCATTTATACGATTTGTGCACTTTATTGGGGGTAGAATTAGGTAATTCAGTCGTCCACAATTCGTGGTATTTCCACAAAGAAGATAATGTACTGGAAGGCGAAGACGCATTGAATCAGCATGAATTATTTATGAAAGCGTTGCTTTCCTCTAAAAGAGCAGGTTGGAAAAACAAGTTGAAAGATTACGGTCGAGCTTATTTTAATAAAAGCATCCACCAGCGCTTGAGAAACGATTTGCGCGGATATCGTCCTCCCTGTGGAGCTTTGAAAGATTTCTTTTTTATAGATCCATGGGGAAATGTGACCCCTTGTAACGGATCGAAGGAGGAATGGATTCTGGGAAATCTGAAAGAGAATAGCTTTGAAGAAATTATAAACTCTCAACGGGCGAAGGATATTTTGCCCCAAATAACGTGTTGCGAACGGAATTGCGCTTTTGTTGTGACCGAACGGCATGATATGGTAAGGCATCCATGGCTGCCTGTTAAATGGGTTATAGAGAATAAATGGAGAATAATGAGAGGGGAAAACCTGAAATTTTGAAGAATGTGAACATTTTTGTTTTTGGTACCCGAGGATTTCCCAATATACAAGGCGGAGTAGAAAAACATTGCGAAGAATTGTATTCCGCAATGCCGGAAAATTTTCATATAACATTGTTTAGAAGGAAATCTTTTCTCAATAGAGATGCGTCGACTCAGCATAAGCAAATACGTTTCATTGATTTATTTTCCACCAAAATTAAAGGATTTGAAACTTTTTTTCATTCTTTCGTGGCTGCGTTCTATTGTATTTTTCATCGGCCAGATATTATTCACGTTCACAACATTGGCCCGGGAATATTTATTCCATTGCTCAAATTATTCTGCCATAAGATCGTTCTGACTTATCACAGTCCGAATTATGAACATGAAAAATGGAACTGGTTTGCCAAACTTATTTTAAAGATGGGAGAAAAATTTGCATTGAACGGAGCCGATGCCATTATTTTTGTGAATAAAGAACAATTAAAAAAATTCAGTAAGAAAATTCAAGAAAAATCTTTTTATATTCCCAACGGGGTGAAATTTCAGGAACGATCGGAACAAACGGATTATCTGGAAAAATATGGTTTAGTTCCCCAAAAATATATTCTTGCCGTAGGACGTATTACCTTGGAAAAGGGCTTTGATTATTTAATCGACACCTTTCTTTCGCTTCAAGATACAACTTATAAATTAGTAATTGCGGGCGGAATCGACCATAAGACTTCCTATAGCAAGTTGATTTGCGAAAAAGTTCGAAACCGAGATAATATTGTGATGACGGGTTTTGCGAGAGAAAGCGAATTGAGACAACTCTATTCTCATGCAAAATTGTTTGTATTGTCTTCGTATAACGAAGGATTTCCTTTGGTTCTTCTCGAAGCGATGAATTACAAACTGAACGTTTTAGTAAGCAATATCTCTGCAACGAGGGGCGTGCAACTCCCTGCGGATTCTTATTTTCAAGTAGGCGATAGAGAAGATCTTTTGCAAAAGTTGCATCAACAATTAGCAGAACCAGATTCATTGGTCGACTATGATCTTTCAGCCTATCAGTGGAAAAATATTGCGGCTCAAACGGCTGATATTTATCAACGGTTGGTAAACAATAATCATTTGTCGCAATAGATATTCATTAAGGAAGTATAATAATTTTCAGACGAATAATCTCTTTGCGCTTTTTGAGCGATAGACGCAGAATCAAAAGTAGAGTGGTACATTTCTTCAATTTTATTTTTCAAGTCGTCCTGATTTCCCGATTCAAACAGTAATCCATTTCGGTTTTTTTCTATTAATTCGGGAATTCCGCCGATATTGGCTCCCAAAATCGGAATGCCTAAACACAACGATTCGATTCCGCTCAAAGGATTATTTTCATAACATTCGGAAGGGATGACAGAAAAACGAGCGTTTTTGATCAACGATTTGACTTTTTCCTGATCCAGATAACCCAAGAATTCGATTTTGTCGCTCGCATATCGCGATTGCAAATCGTCGAATAAAGGGCCTTTTCCAGCTATTTTCAATAGATAAGGCATTTGTTGTGCGGCGTGGAGCAAAGTTTCAATCCCTTTTTCCTCAGAAATCCGGCCAACATAACAGTAATAGTTATCCATTTGTTTATAAGTAGTTGAGTCTTTTTTTTCGGGGAATACAAAATTAGGCAAAACCATCAGCTTGGACTCGCTGAATCCGCCTGCAAGCATTTTAGACTTCATAAATACACTGGGACAAATAAAAACATCGGTATATCTTTCCAATTTTTCTTTGTTCCATTTCAGGGCTTCCCAATAAGCCAAAGTGCTGGCAAATAAACTGTTTTTCATGCATTTGTATTTCAACACATAGATTTTGTTTGAAAAGCAAAGTTGGCAAGGTTGCTCATTTCTCAAACAGTCGTAGCGAGGACACAATAATTTAAAATCGTGGAGCGTCCAGACCACTTTTAATCCTTTTTTATAAGCTATCTCTGCTACAATCGGAGAAATTTGCGAATGAATATTGTTAAGATGAATGATTTCTGGTTGAAAATCATGCAGTAAACAAATGAATTTTTTTTCTACTTCTTTGCTTCCTAATGGACGCCGGATGGTTTCCAATAGATCCAATGAAAAGGAAAATTTCACTTCAGAAGGAAAACTGTATGAATACGGAGTTCCCCAATTATCAGAATGTTGCATAGAAAAAATAGCAACCTCATGTCCTTTTTGCTTCAATAAAGCTTCGAGATTATTTGTGTAAATGCAATCTCCTCCTCGCGGGTAATAGAACTTATTAATCAGTAAAATTCTCATTTGAATAAAAATAGACGTTTTGTAGCCCCAAAATACAGTTTTTGCAATTACAAAATTACATTTTTTTTTGTTTTTTGTGTTTTCTTTTCTGTAATTTTTGCAGATATTATTTCAGAATTTTAAATTAGACTCCAATTCGATTCTCGTAATTTTTTGATTTTTGATAACTACTCTGATTTTTTGTTCATTTTTCTCAGTTTCTGGATAGCGCTTTATTCACTCTAACTGGAGCGGCAAAACACTGATAATGCGGCGCTATCTCTCTGTACTGTTGGCCGTTTTAAAAATAAACTAAAATTTGCTTCATTTTTTAAGAAAATTCGAAGAGGAGTAATTATCTTTGTAGGGCAAACGTATTTTTTTGCATAATGAAAAAATCTTTCGGGTTAGTTTGTTTGTTTTTATTTTTTTTGCTTCATAATATATCTGCCAAATCGGAAAACGACTCTCTTTTTCGAGTGTTTTATTTTGTACTAAATCATAAAACCGATTACATGAAAGAAAGAGAACAACTTATCAGCGACATCAAAAAAATGTTTCAAGTTTCCGATTTGAGCGAGAAACAAGCTTATATTCTTAATAGTCAACTATATGAAGCTTATAATTCTTATCAGAGCGATAGCGCTGTTTGTTATCTGGAAAAAAATCTATTGATCGCTCAAAAACTGAATAATACCGAATATCTTTATCAGACGAAGATGAATTTATCGTTTTTGTATTGGTTGAAAGGCAAATTTTTAGAATCTTTGAGCATTGTCGGAAGTCTCGACCGCAACCAATTCAATTCTTTACCCCAAGATCTTCTTATCACCTATTATGAGGCTTACAAGCGATTTTATTATTACTATGCCGATTCCCAAGGAGATGCAATCATGGATTATTACCAGAAAAGCAGTTGTTACCGCGATTCGCTGCTGAGTATTCTTCCGGTCGATTCGACCTATTATAAGGTATTGTTAGCTGAAAAGTTGACGGATGAAAACCAAATAGCGGAAGCGAAACAGATTCTTCTGGATTTGTTGGATCATTCGAGTGAAGAAACCCACGAAAGAGCGATCATAGCCAACATTTTAGCTAATACCTACAAGAAGGAAGGCAATCGGGAAATGCAGAAAAAATATTATGCAATTTCTTCGATCAGCGACATAAAAAATGCAGTCAAGGAAAATGCATCCATGCAGGCTTTGGCCTTGTTGCTATACGAAGAACAAGATATTGATAATGCCTACAAATGCATTCAGTCGTCTATGGATGACGCTATTTTTTGCAATGCGCGTTTCCGCACGTTCGAGATAACGAAAATATTTCCGATCATCGACAGCGCTTACCAGGAAAAAGCGGCTAAACAAAAGAATGAATTGAAATTGTATTTGTTGCTCGTCAGCATTTTGTCGTTATTCTTAGTGATTGCCATCCTGTTCGTTTCCAGACAAATGAAACGAATTGCTAAAATACGGCAAGAATTATTCGATACCAACGCCAAATTGAATGAACTCAATACGGATTTGAAAAATTCCAATACGCAGTTGCATCATTTGAATGACGAACTGACGGACGTGAATCGGAAATTGTCTGAAACCAATTTAGTAAAAGAAACCTATTTAGTAAAATTTATCGATCTTTGTTCCAGTTATATTGAAAAATTAGATAACTACCGGCGCAATCTGAACAAAATCGCCAGCTCGGGCAAACTGGACGAGTTGTTTGCAGCGCTCAAATCGTCTAAATTTATCGAAGAAGAATTGTTGGGTTTTTATACCAATTTTGATGAAACCTTTTTGCGAGTGTACCCTTCCTTTATTGAAGCCTTTAATGCCCTGTTTCCCGAAGAAGAGCGGCCAACGCTGAAACAGGGAGAATTGTTGAATACAGAATTACGGATTTACGCATTGATTCGGCTGGGAATCAATGACAGCTCAAAAATTGCCGTTTTTCTGCGATGTTCTATTACAACGGTTTATACCTACCGTTCCAAATTAAAAAATAAATCTCTGTTTAAAGAGTCATTTGAAGAACAAGTAATGAAAATAGGAACTTACGATTAAAAAGAATGGAAGATCAGTTTAAAATAAATAAAGCTTTGTTTCCCCTTTCATGGATATATAGATGGGGCGTAAACATCAGAAACAGTTTGTTTGATTGGGAAATTATCAAAGGCGAAGAATTTCCGATTCCTGTAATTTCCGTTGGAAATTTGGTAACGGGCGGAACAGGAAAAACGCCTCACACAGAATATTTGATTGGTTTGTTAGAGAAAAAATATCGAGTGGCGGTTTTAAGTCGAGGATATAAACGAAAAACCAGAGGGTTTCTCATAGCAGGTGAAAAAGCTTCGTCCGCGACGATCGGCGACGAACCATTTCAGATGCATAGGAAGTTTCCCAATATAATAGTGGCGGTCGACAAAAATCGGAAAAGAGGAATCCAGAATTTGTTGGAACTTCCCGAAGACAAACGTCCGGAAGTTATTTTGCTCGATGACGCTTTCCAGCATCGGAGGGTGATTCCTTCCCTCTCTATTTTGTTAACCGCCAGCAATCGCTTGTTTTACGAGGATTATTTATTGCCGGTAGGAAGATTGCGCGAACCGTATAAAAACCATTCGCGCGCTCAAATTGTGATTTGCACAAAATGTCCCGATTCTTTTAAACCAATCGATTACCGCATTATCAACAAAAACATGGAGTTGTATCCTTATCAGCAATTGTATTTTACTTCCTACCGCTACAAAGGTCTTTTGCCGATTTTTTCCAAAACTGGCAAGAGCGAAAGTCTGGAACAATTGCAAAATGAATCGCATTCCTTCCTGTTGGTCACCGGCATTGCTAATCCGGAGAATTTGATCAAATACATGGATAGTTATACTTCCGATTTATATCTGTTGAGATATTCCGACCATCATCATTTTTCCCTCAAAGATATAAATCAAATAACAGAAACATTCGAGAAAATTAAAAATACGAAAAAAAGAATCATTACAACCGAAAAGGATGCGGTACGCTTGGTGGATAATCCGCATATTCCGGAAAAAATAAAAGCATTTATGTATTATTTGCCGGTTGAAGTGGTTTTCAATTTGGAACAGGAAAATATGTTCATACAAAAGATAGAAGATCATGTTAAAAACTTTAAAAGAAACCGTGTTTAGGCTTAGGCCTCAGATACCTACAGAGACAAAGATCGGCATTATTCTTGGTACCGGTTTGGGAGAATTAGTGCACAGTATCACGGATAAAATAGAGATTCCGTATGAAATCATCCCGCATTTTCCGGTTTCGACCGTAGAAGGGCATAGTGGAAAATTGATTGTGGGCCAACTGGGAGGAAAACCGGTTTTGGCTATGCAGGGAAGATTTCATTTTTACGAAGGTTACGACATGAAGCAAGTAACTTATCCGATACGTGTCATGCAATTGTTGGGATTCCAATATTTGTTTGTTTCCAATGCGGCAGGAGGAATGAACGGTTCATTTCAGGTAGGCGACATCATGTTGATTGAAGATCACATCAATTTATTTCCCGAACACCCGTTGAGGGGTAAAAATGAAAAAGAATTCGGGACGCGGTTTCCAGACATGAGCGAACCATACGATAAACAGCTCCGGAATCTGGCTATATCCATTGCAAATAAACACAATATCAAGCTGCAACGAGGGATATACGTGGGTACGCAAGGACCCACTTTCGAAACCCCAGCGGAATATCATTTTTTCAAAATAATCGGCGGAGACGCCGTCGGCATGTCGACCGTTCCGGAAGTTATTGTTGCACGTCATGGCGGATTGAAAGTACTGGCCTTTTCTGTTATTACCGATTTGGGAGTGTTGGGAAAAATTGTAGAAGTAAGTCATGAAGAGGTGCAGGAAGCGGCCAAAACAGTGCAACCCAAAATGGCGCTGATCATGGAAGAAATAATCAAACAACTTTAGATGGAAATATCTTCTTTAGGAAAATTTGGATTGATCGAGCATTTAACGGAAAGCTTGAAAACAGCAAACTCATCCACCATTCAAGGCATCGGTGATGATGCGGCGGTATTGGAATACCACAAAACAGAGGCTCTGTTAAGTTCCCGGCTGTTGATGGAAGGCATTCATTTCGATTTAACTTACGTAGCCTTGAAATTTTTGGGATACAAAGCGGCGAGTATTTGTTTTTCGGATATTTATGCAATGAATGCATTTCCCAAACAATTGACGGTATCGGTGGGCGTATCCAAACGTTTTTCAGTGGAAAATTTGGATGAATTGTTTATGGGCATTGAATATGCTTGCGAACGGCACGAAGTCGACATTGTGGGCATCCATATTACTTCGTCGCTCACCGGACTGTGCATCAGCGCCGCTTGCGTGGGCGAAGCCGGCAAGGAAAAAATCATTTACCGCAAGGGAGCCAAAAAAACAGATTTAATTTGCGTATCGGGCGATTTAGGCGCCGCTTATATGGGTTTGCAATTATTGGAACGAGAAAAGGCGGTTTATCAGGGCGAAAAAGATTTCACACCCGATTTTGCCGGTAAAGAATATCTTTTGGAAAGACAGTTAAGGCCGGAAGCGCGGAAAGACATCATCGAGTTATTGGCTCAGAATCAAATAATCCCTACTTCGATGATTAGCATTTCCGACGGCTTGGCGTCCGAATTGTTGCATATTTGCAAACAAAGCGAAGTAGGCTGCCTGATTTACGAAGAGCGTATTCCGATTGATTATCAGACAGCCATAATGGCTGAACAATTCAATCTGAATCTGACTACGGTTGCCCTGAATGGGGGAGATGATTATGAACTGCTATTTACCGTTCCGCTCGGTTTGCATGAAAAAATTCAAGCGCTCAATGGCATTCAAACGATAGGTCATATTTGTGATGCAGACGAAGGCGCTCATCTAATTGCACGCGACGGAACATATGTTCCTTTGGCAGCTCAGGGGTGGACAACGACGGACGAGGACGAGATGAATCGTTGATCTTTGGCTTTATACTTGTTGCATTCAAAAAAGAATATTACTTTTGCAAAATTGAATTAAGTACATGAATATAATATGATCCACATAACGTTTCCAGACGGTTCTGTCCGCGAATATGCGGAAGGAACCACAGCAATGCAGATAGCGGAAAGCATCAGTTCCCGTTTAGCTCAGGAGGTTTTGGCGGTGGGCGTCAAGGACGAAACATGGGATTTGACCCGTCCTATTTGCGAAGATGCTTCTATCCGTTTGTATAAATGGGAAGATGCAGAAGGTCAGCATACTTTTTGGCATTCTTCTGCTCATTTATTGGCCGAAGCTCTTCAGGAATTGTATCCGGGAATAAAGTTCGGTATCGGCCCTGCGATTGAAAATGGATTTTATTACGATGTCGATTCGGGAGAAGGGGTCGTGATTCGAGATGCTGATTTAGCTGTTGTTGAAAAAAAAATGCAGGAACTGGCTGCGCGGAAATTGCCCATTCGCCGTGAATCCATTTCCAAAGAAAATGCCTTGAAACTGTTTGGAGAAAGAGGCGAAACCTATAAAACTGAATTGATCTCCGAATTGGAAGACGGTTCGATCACGATCTATACGCAAGGCAGTTTTACCGATTTGTGTCGCGGCCCGCATTTACCAGATACCTCTTATATTAAAGCGATTAAACTGACTTCTATTGCCGGAGCCTATTGGAGAGGCGATGAAAAACGCAAGCAATTGACCCGTATCTACGGCATCACGTTTCCTAAAAAGAAAATGTTGGACGAATACTTGGTTTTGCTGGAAGAAGCGAAAAAACGCGATCACCGCAAAATCGGAAAAGAAATGGAACTGTTTACCTTTTCGCAAAATGTGGGACAAGGTCTCCCTCTCTGGTTGCCCAAGGGAACGCAATTGCGCTTGCGTTTGGAAGAATTTTTGAAACGGATTCAACAGGAATACGGATATCAACAAGTGATCACTCCGCATATCGGCAACAAATTGCTGTATGTGACTTCCGGTCACTATGAAAAATATGGGAAAGATTCCTTTCGTCCGATTCAAACTCCGGAAGAAGGAGAAGAATTTTTGTTGAAACCGATGAACTGTCCGCATCATTGCGAAATTTACAAGGCATTTCCTCGATCCTACAAGGATTTACCGATTCGTTTAGCAGAATTCGGAACCGTCTACCGCTATGAACAGAGCGGCGAACTGCATGGTTTGACGCGAGTGAGAGGATTTACGCAAGACGACGCACATATTTTCTGTTCACAAGATCAAGTCAAAGAGGAATTTATTAAGGTAATGGATATTATCCACATTATTTTTCGCGCCTTGAATTTTAGCGAATATGAAGCCCAGATTTCCTTGCGGGATCCAAACGACAAAAGCAAATATATCGGTTCGGATGAAAACTGGCAAAATGCTGAAAACGCCATTCTCGAAGTTTGTCGGGAAAAAAATATCAAAGCAAAAGTAGAATTAGGAGAAGCCGCATTTTACGGTCCTAAACTCGACTTCATGGTGAAAGACGCATTGGGACGAAAATGGCAACTGGGAACCATTCAAGTAGATTATAATTTGCCAGAACGCTTTGGGCTGGAATATGTGGGAGCTGATAACCAGAAACATCGTCCGGTAATGATTCACCGAGCGCCGTTCGGTTCGATGGAACGATTTGTTGCCGTATTGATCGAACATACGGCTGGTAAATTTCCATTGTGGTTAGTCCCCGATCAAGCCGTTATTTTACCCATCAGTGAAAAATTCAACGAGTATGCGGAAGAAGTAGCAAAAGAACTCAGAAAACAGAATATCCGGGTAGTATTGGATGAGCGAAATGAGAAAATTGGACGCAAAATTCGAGACAATGAACTAAAAAAGATTCCTTATATGTTGATAATAGGGGAAAAAGAAGCAGAAAATCGAGAAGTTTCCGTAAGAAAACAAGGGGAAGGCGATGTAGGTTCAATGAAAATTACTAACTTTGCCTCGCTTTTAAACGAGGAAATAGAAAAGCAGATGAATCAGTGGCAGTAAATAAGTTAAAATGAAGAAAGACAATCTAAAAGATCAGTACAGAATAAATGAAAAAATCAGGGTAAAAGAAGTTCGTCTCGTAGGTGAAAATGTAGAACAAGGAGTCTACTCTGCCGCAGAAGCCTTGAAGATCGCACGCAATCAAGGGTTAGATTTGATTGAAATTTCTCCGAATGCAGTTCCTCCAGTTTGTAGGGTATCTGATTACCAAAAATTTATCTATCAACAAAAAAAGCGCCAAAAGGAACAGAAAGCCAAATCGGTCAAAATTGTAGTAAAAGAAATTCGCTTTGGACCGCAAACGGATGATCACGACTATAACTTTAAGTTAAAGCACGCTAAAGGTTTCTTGGAAGAAGGAGCGAAAGTCAAAGCCTATGTCTTTTTCAGGGGACGTTCGATCCTTTTCAAAGAACAGGGAGAAGTGTTGCTGCTTCGTTTTGCTAGCGATTTGGAAGACTATGGAAAAGTGGAACAATTGCCGGCTCTGGAAGGGAAAAAGATGATTATCATGTTGTCTCCCAAAAAAACGGGAGGAGCGCCTAAGCCGGTAGTCAAACCGGTTGAATTGAAAAAAGAAGAAGAACAATAATAAGTCAAATAAAATTCTAAAAAAATGCCTAAAATGAAGACTAATTCCGGCGCCAAAAAAAGATTCGCTCTTACCGGAACAGGAAAAATCAAGAGAAAACACGCTTTTAAACGTCATAATCTCACGAAAAAGACAAAAAAGCAAAAAGACAGACTGACTCAGTTCTCCATTCTTGACAAATCGAACGCCAAGAGTGTGGAAAAAATGTTGGGACTGAAGTAAAATCCGTTTTTTCCGTAGGAAAAATAAAGGAAAAGTGATTTTCAAAAGATTTATTAACAGAAATTTAGCACAAAAGACCGGAAAACGGCGCTAACTTTCAAAACAATTCAATTATTATGCCTAGATCAGTTAATCATGTAGCTTCAAGAGCTAAAAGAAAAAGAATCCTCAAATTAACAAGAGGTTATTACGGTGCGAGGAAAAACGTATGGACGGTTGCTAAAAACACATGGGAAAAAGGTTTAACTTATGCTTTCCGCGACAGGAGAACGAAAAAACGCAATTTCCGCGCTTTGTGGATTCAACGCATCAACGCCGCCGCCCGACTGGAAGGTTTATCATATTCCAAATTAATGGGCGCGTTGCGTCAAAAGGGTATCGACATCAATCGTAAAGTTTTGGCCGATTTGGCAATGAACCATCCAGAAGCGTTCAAAGCCATTGTGGACAAAATAAAATAGTTAGTTGAGAGAATACATATATGAAAAAGCCGCATCCCGTTTGGGTTACGGCTTTTTGAGTTCATACATTATTAGAATAAATTTAAAAGCAATGAAACCGGAAAATACAAACGACATACTCGGTCAATTTACGAATAAAGAGTATGAATACGGATTTGTGACGAATATTCAAACGGATTTTATACCCAAGGGCTTAAACGAGAAAATAATCCGGTTGATTTCCGCTAAAAAAAACGAACCGGACTGGTTGCTCGATTTTCGTTTGAAGGCCTATCAACATTGGCTAAACATGAAAATGCCCCATTGGGCGCATCTCGAAATTCCGCCGATCGACTATCAGGATATCATTTATTATGCCGCTCCAAAAGCGAAAAAAAGTCCTAAAAACCCGGAAGAAGTTGATCCTGAATTGTTGAAAACCTTCGATAAGTTGGGAATTCCCTTGCATGAGCAAAAAATATTTTCGGGCATGGCAGTAGACGCTGTCATGGATAGCGTTTCGGTCAAAACTACTTACAAGGAAAATTTGGCGGAGAAAGGAGTCATTTTTTGTTCGTTTAGCGAAGCTGTTCAATCGCATCCCGATCTGATAAAAAAATACTTGGGAAGCGTGGTTTCGTATCGCGACAATTTTTTTGCCGCGCTTAATTCGGCTGTTTTCAGCGACGGTTCGTTCGTGTTCATTCCCAAAGGAGTTCGTTGTCCGATGGAATTATCGACCTATTTCAGAATCAATGCATTGAACACCGGACAATTCGAACGCACGCTCATCGTTGCCGAAGAGGATGCCTTTGTGAGTTATCTGGAAGGCTGTACTGCGCCCATGCGCGACGAAAACCAATTGCATGCGGCTATTGTAGAAATCATAGTACTCGATCGGGCGGAAGTAAAATATTCAACCGTGCAAAACTGGTACCCGGGCGACAAAAATGGGATGGGCGGCATTTACAACTTTGTGACTAAACGGGGACTTTGTAAAGGAGAATCTTCCAAAATATCGTGGACGCAGGTAGAAACGGGTTCTGCTATTACTTGGAAATATCCAAGTTGTGTTCTGGCGGGAGACAATTCTACAGGCGAATTTTATTCTGTGGCGGTAACCAATCATTACCAGCAAGCCGACACGGGAACCAAAATGATTCATATAGGAAAAAATACCAAAAGCCGGATTGTATCAAAAGGAATTTCCGCAGGGAAAAGCCAGAACAGTTACCGGGGATTAGTACGGGTACAACAAAATGCAGAAAATGCCCGCAACCATTCGCAATGCGACAGTTTATTGTTGAGCAACACCAGCGGAGCGCATACGTTTCCTTACATGGACATTCACAATGAATCGGCTATAGTAGAACACGAAGCCACCACTTCTAAGGTCAGCGAAGACCAGCTGTTTTATTGCAATCAGCGCGGAATTTCTACTGAAGAAGCAATTGGATTGATTGTCAATGGATATGCAAAAGAAGTATTAAACAAACTTCCTATGGAATTTGCAGTTGAAGCGCAAAAATTACTGCAAGTCAGCTTAGAAGGAAGCGTAGGATGAACCGATTGCTCTAATGTCATTCAGTTAAGGTTGGAAACATTTTTTCCTTAAACGGGAGGGTATTGCTTTTTACCTTTTTCCTTTCCTCTTTCTTCGTTTATTTATGTCTTTTTTTGTTTTTAAATGCTAAAATTTCAGGAAAAACGGATTGATATTCAAATTTTTTCTATATATTTGTATGCGGTAATTGGATTACGTTGCTTTTTTAGGAGATAAGGAAGTGCACAACTTTAAAAAAAATATTCTATTTATTATAGGGATTATCGTATGCTTGCCTGTCAGTTTATATTCTCAGGATCAATTTATTTCAGAGCCGGATAGCATAAACGGGCAAGTATTTCATTCTTCCCATGCGGATGGGATACGACAAGATTCTGCTTTTGTAGAAAATGGCGCATCAGATATGAATTTAGGAAAGAAAGCGTTTGTGCCTAATCCAAAAAAAGCCATCTTGTATTCAGCTATTTTTCCCGGTTTGGGACAAATCTATAACCGTAAGTATTGGAAATTACCCATTGTTTACGGAGGATTTTTGGGTTGTGTATATGCAATTACATGGAATAACACTCAATACACAGGATATAAGTCGGCATATAGCGATTTTTTGAATCCAAATCCCGACGCCAATTCGTGGTTAGCGTATAAATATTATGGTTATAGCGATGACCCCGCCGAATGGACCACTCAGCAAAGGGATGCGTTTACTACTGCTTTGAAAAATAAGAAGGATTATTTTAGACGATATAGAGATTTAAGTTACATCATTGCAGTCGGTCTTTACGCGATTTGTATGATTGATGCTTATGTGGATGCTCAATTGTTTGAGTTTGATATCAGCGAGGATTTAAGTTTTCGCCTAAACCCGATGATTTTTGAAAAAACAACAAACAATTCCAGATCTTTCGGATTGCAGTGCAGTTTTACATTTTGATTAATTAAAAATTATTACCAAATGAGACGACTATTTTTTTTCTTTTTTGTATTGTTGGGAACAACAAGCGTTTTTGCTCAAAATCCTCCCTTGGAAACAGAAGGAAGATATGCAGAAAATAACAGTGATGATAATGACACTCTTTATGAGCCGGAAAGCTGGGATGTCGATTTAGATAGCCTCATGAATGCATGGTACGTAAAATATTATGTAGATAAAAACGCGCATCCGGGCTATCAAGAAGCGATTATAGGCAGCGATTCGGTTTATGTCGACAGATTGTCGCGGCTCAACAGTGTTATCGAATTACCATACAACAGAGTAGTACGCAATTGCATCGACTTATACGTCGACCGGCGCAGAGCTACCGTCGAATACATGTTGGGCTTGGAAAACTTTTATTTTCCGATGATTGAAGAAGCTTTAGACCTCAATGGACTTCCGCTCGAATTGAAATATCTGACAATTGTAGAATCGGCTTTGAATCCGGCGGCGCTCTCGCGAGCGGGCGCTTCAGGACTGTGGCAGTTTATGCTGGGTACAGGAAAACAATACGGATTGGAAGTTAATAGTTTAGTCGATGAGCGGAGAGATCCTTTAAAAGCTACGTATGCCGCTTGCGAGTATTTGAAAGATTTATATCGAATTTATGGCGATTGGACATTGGCATTGGCCGCCTACAATTGCGGGCCGGGCAATGTAAATAAAGCCATCAAAAGAGCAAACGGAAGTACCGATTATTGGCAAATCTATCCTTATCTTCCTAAAGAAACCCGTTCGTACGTTCCTTTGTTCATTGCCGCTACTTATGTAATGAATTATTACGCCAATCATCAATTGTATCCGGTTAAAACCAACATGCCGATTGTAACAGATACCGTAATGGTTACTCAAAATGTTCATTTCGATCAAATTGCAGAAATTTTAAATGTTGAAAAAGACTTGATTCGCGCGTTAAATCCACAATACAAAAGAGACATTGTTCCGGGTAGTTCCCAGCCAAGAGCCATCAAATTGCCGGTTCTTCAGGCCTACGCCTTCATAGAAAAGGAAGATTCCATCGTAAATTACCGCAAAAATGAATTATTTGCGAATCGAATGTATGTCGATGTAGGAGGAGACAACGGAGGAGGAGATGGAGCTGTTGCAACGACGGAACGAATTTTACATAGAGTAAAGAAAGGAGAAGATATTCGGAAGATTGCTGCAAGATATAGCGTAAGCATAGCCAGCATTCGTAAGTGGAACCAAATGAAATCCAATCGTTTAACGGCAGGAGCGCGATTAGTTATTTACAGGGACAACGGAGGTTATGCCTCCAATAGCGCGATAACCACATCTTCATCTTCGCCTTCCCGTGAAGCGATTCAGGCAGCCATTGCTTCTGTAAAAATGCAGGGAACTGCAAGTGAAAGCGGCAAATATGGAACTTACAAAGTCAAAGTAGGCGATTCGCTGTATTCCATCGCCAAAAGGTATCCCAACTGTTCCCTTTTCGATTTGATGCGGATCAATAATATGGAAGGAAATCCGGAAGTAGTAGAAGGACAAATTATTAGAGTACCCAAAATTTAATTATTTTATGAAAGAGTTGGAAGACGAAAAAGTACAAAAAGCTTATGAAAATTTGCTGGACAGTTACGACCGCTCCAACCATCGTAAGAAATTTGAGATCATCAATAAAGCATTTAAATTCGCCGAACAGGCTCATAAAGGAGTGAAGAGGCGTTCGGGCGAACCCTATATTATGCATCCATTAGCCGTTGCTTTGATTGTATGCGAAGAAATGGGGTTGGGTTCTACATCCATTGTTGCTGCTTTGCTGCACGACGTTGTAGAAGATACGGATTATTCCGTAGACGACATAAAAAATCTATTTGGAGAAAAAATTGGCCAGATTGTGGACGGATTGACCAAGATTTCGGGAGGAATTTTTGCGGAAGCAGTTTCCACGCAAGCGGAGAACATGCGGAAATTGTTGCTCACGATGTCGGAGGATATCCGCGTGATCTTGGTTAAAATTGCCGATCGTCTGCACAACATGCGGACGTTGGGTGCTCTTCTTCCAGCCAAACAATACAAAATTGCCGGCGAAACCATGTTTCTATATGCTCCCTTGGCTCATCGGTTGGGCTTATTTTCCATCAAATCGGAATTAGAAGATTTAAGTTTCAAATACGAACATCCGGACGAATATAAGCAGATCGAACAAAAATTAATGGCAACCAAAGCCAATAGACAAATGATTTACGAACATTTCGCAGCCCCTCTCGCCGAACAATTGGATCAGTTAGGATATAAATATAAGATACAGGAACGGGTTAAATCTATTTATTCGATCTGGAATAAGATGAAAGTAAAAAATGTGGTTTTCGAAGATATTTATGATATTTTTGCCGTTCGCATCGTTTTTGAACCCAAGCCCGATATTGATGTAAAAAAGCAAGCATGGGAAATTTATTCGGCAGTCACCGATTTGTATAAACCGCGTCCCGAACGTCTCAGGGATTGGATCAGTCATCCGAAAGCCAATGGTTATCAGGCGCTTCATGCTACTGTGATGGGACCAGACGGACAATGGATTGAAGTCCAGATACGGAGCATCCAAATGGATGAAATAGCCGAAAAAGGGTTAGCCGCCCACTGGAAGTATAAACACGACGGAATCGGCGAAAATTTTCCCGAATCGAACGAACTGGAGCATTGGTTGCAAAGAATACAGGATATTTTGGAAGCGCCCAGTCCCAATGCGATGGATTTTTTGGATACCATCAAGTTGAATCTGTACGGCGCCGAAATATTCGTTTTTACCCCCAAAGGAGAAATAAAAACACTGCCTCAAAACGCTACGGCTTTGGATTTTGCTTATGAAATTCATTCTAATCTCGGCGATAAATGCATTGGCGCCAAGGTCAACCACCGATTAGTTCCGCTAAGTCATAAATTGTCCAGCGGCGATCAGGTGGAAATCTTGACTTCCCGTTCCCAATCGCCTAAAGAAGAATGGTTGCTTTTTGTAACTACCGCTAAGGCCAAAACAAAAATCGAATCGTATCTTAAAAAGCAGCGAAAAGCAAAAGTGAGAGAGGGCGAAAAAATGTTGAAAGATGCTCTTCAAAAGGCGGGAATCGAAATGAATATTCAAGTGGTAGATAAATTTTGCGCTTTCTACGGCTATGCGAAAAAAGAAGATTTATTGTATGCTTTTGCTGTAAAAAAGATTGATTTGCCCGAAAATCCCCAAAAAATACTGAGAGAAAAAACGGAAAATATTTTTGTTCGTTACATGAAACAAGCTTTGAATGTAGTTAATCCCAGTAAGGAAGAATCGGCAAAAGCAGCGGACATTGTTTCATCCGCCTATATCCCTGAAATAGACCGAAAAAAAACATACATTTTGCAGGAAGAAGATTTCCAGAAGAATTTCATGACGCAGCCTTGCTGCAATCCTATTCCAGGAGACGACGTTTTTGGTTTTATTCGGGACGACGGACGTCTCGAAGTTCACAAGCTATCCTGCCAACCGGCTTTAACCTTGAAAACTCGCTTTGGCAATCGTCTCGTTTCCTGTGAGTGGGCGGGACATAAAACTTTTTCTTTTCCCGGAATTATTGAAGTGAAAGGAATCGATCGTATCGGTTTGTTAAAAGATATTACAGAAGTGATTTCCGACGATTTTTCTGTAAATATGCATAAATTAACTCTCGAATCCAACGACGGTTTATTTGAAGGACGAATTGAAGTATTCATTCACGACGTAGACGATATCAATCAACTCTCTTCCCGCTTGCAAAAAATAAAAGGAATCAAAAGCGTTTCCCGCATCGAGAAATGAAAAAGGATTCAATCATTGCATGCGCAGATGCATTCCGGCCATTAGCGTATCTAACTTCAGATTAAAAACCGAATTCATTTCTCCGGCCATTGCGAAGCCGCAGTGATCGCAAATTCCAGTCGTTTTTCCCGGACATTCCGGAAGCCGCGTTCCATCGGGCAGAATAAAATTAGAAACCCAGCACTGTTTTTTGAAGCGATTGTTTTTCATCAGTTTCAACCCCGAAACGGAATTCATTATCGGATAACCAGCTTTCTTTTTCCAGATAATCAAATCAATGACTTCCGAACGCTGTGGCCAATCCAGAAACAAATCTTCCGTTCCCGGGTAAGGTGTGTGGAAATTCAATGAAATGGATTGAATATGCGGATTATTTCGTGCAAATTCGATCGTTTCTTCCACCGAAGCGTAATTTTTTGAATTAATCACCATATTTACGCTCAAATGCGGATGGCGGGCGGAAGCGATATTTTTAACCAAACGGTCGAAAGTTCCTTCGCCTCGGATTTCATCGTGATAAGCGCCGATCCCGTCTAAACTTACCCAAATAGAATCGGCTTCAGAACCTGTAAACGGCAACTGTGCATTGGTTGTAATCGTGGCTGTGTAGAAACCTATTTTTTTGGATAAACGAATCAAACTGTTCAAATCTTCTGTTCCCTCCCGCCACAAGGTGGGTTCTCCCCCTTCAAAGTCGACAAATCGCGATCCCAAGCGATAAGAATATTCCAGTTCTTCTTTAATCCGGTCGTACGATTGAATATGCGGATTTTTCAACTGATAAACCGAACAGTGTTTGCATCTTAGATTGCATTGATCGGAAACAAATAAAACGGTTTGCAAAGGTTTTTCCTTTCCCAAAAATTTAGCTTGGAAAAACCACCAAGGAAGATAAAAAAAAGACTTCATGCAGGAAATTACGAAAGAAAAGAAACGACAATAACAATTAAACAAAAGAATGACAATAAATTACGCGCCAATAACCAACGGATCATGAACCACTCCAATTGATTCTTCTGGATGAGAGGCCAGTTACTCATCGGACCCATCCAGAAGCGAGGTGAAAATTTTTTCTGCGGATAGCGGACAAATTGAACCATCAAGTAGAATAATGCGCAGGCCATTGGAAACGCCAATAAAGTAAGCAGATAGTATTTAGACAAATAACCGCTGATTACTCCTGCAATAATGCTTGCAAATGCAGCAAGTAAAAAGAAGGCTAAGCAGCACAGCATGGCGTTCTTATTTTTCAGTAAAACGGCCAGGGTCATTTTGCCAACTTCCTTATCTGGTTCATAATCCATAATGGCATGGGTATAAACAATATTGGCCACTAACAATCCGACCGGAATGGAAACAAACAAAACAGAGCCGTCGAAACGGCCGCAAGCGGAATAATAAACGCCGATCATCAACAACGGTCCAAAAACGATTCCGATAACAAATTCTCCCAGCCCTCGATAAGATAACCGCAAAGGCGGTCCCGAATAGGAAATTCCCAAGATAGCCGTAATAAAAGCCACCGCCGCAATGAAATATTCACGAAAAACAAACAAAACGCCGCCAATGAGCATAGCCGTGAGACTAAACGCACAAGCGGCAGTCAATAAACTGTCTAAGTCTGTAGCGCCAGATGTGATGTAATGGCATTTGGCAATGCGGGAACGAAATCCCTTTTGTGCCAAGACATCCCTGAATTGCGTCCCTTTGACTTTATAATCAAAATAATCGTCAAACAAATTGATTCCCAAATGTCCGATAATCACGCCCAAAACGGCTAATATCCCCAATCCCGCAGAAAAACCCTTTACTTGCGAGGCCATGCATACGGCCAAAACGCCGGGCAATATGCTTTGCGGCAAAGCGGTTGAGCGGGCATTATTGATCCAGAAACGAAAAGTATCCAAGACCCGGTCATTTTGCTCTTTCAACATAGGATCCATTGCGCGTGTCCACCCGGATCATTTCTCCTTCGTTGATGAAAAGCGGAACGCGTATCGTAGCTCCTGTTTCCACCGTGGCTGGTTTGGTCGCATTCGTAGCCGTGTCGCCTTTGATACCCGGTTCGGTATACGTAACGGTCAAGACCACATGAGCCGGAAGTTCCGCAAACAAAATAGTTTCGCTTTCCGAATGTACAACGACATCCGCAATATCACCTTCTTTCAGGAAATCGACCCCATTGATCCGATCTTTAGGAATCGAAACCTGTTCGTATGTCTCCTGATTCATAAAGTTATATCCCATCTCATCCTGATAGAGGAATTGATAAGGACGCCGTTCGATACGTACCTCGTCGACTTTCACGCCTGCGTTAAACGTTTTGTCTATGACGCGGCCAGTTGTTACGTTTTTAAGTTTTGTACGGACAAAAGCAGGTCCTTTACCCGGTTTTACATGCAAAAATTCAACGATGTAGTAGTATTGACCTTCCAAGTCAAGGCACATCCCATTCTTGAAATCTGAAGTATTAGCCATAATTGTTTAATTATTCTTGATTGAGAAGGCAAAGATAATCATTTTGTTTAAATGTACCAATCTCCCTCCTCCTTATAATGGCAAAATCATGGACAAGGAGGTGCGAAACATTCGTAAAAGTATGCTAAAATGTTAACTGATTTCGTTCAACTGCATTTTCATTATTCGCGCTTCTCAGGCAACGAAAATTGAGTTGTTAAAGGTAGGTTTTTTCCCCGCTTCTTCATTCCTTTATCTTTCTTTTCTTGTTTGTCCGTAACTTTTTTCTATCTCTGACTTTTTCACAAATCACGATATACTCAAAAAGCATCGTATTAACCGTCCGTCCGGCTACATTTGTCGGTGAATTTTTGCTGGGCATTGATTTGTTGCTTAATGCACGTTCGTATGTTATTATATGTTTAAATCCATTTTTTTCAAATTTTTCAGCGATAAATTGATCGGTAGGGAGTTGTACATTCTTTACGGTACGGTTGCCAACAACATAAATAGATTTTCCACCCTTGCGGATGCTTTTTGCCACCCTTTGAATAGAATGATCCAAATCGTTGTAAAATGCCGAAACTTCTAATGCTCGTTTATTATCCACTTTGTTGATTTCTGAAATGTAATCGGCAATTATTCCATTTTGAATATTTTGATTTGGTTTTACGCCACCCATTAACATTCCATCAATTTTTCTGGCGTAATCAATTCCAAGCCATTCGTTTGAAAGTGTTGAAAATTGTCCGTAAGCAACCGTTGTACGACTATCGCCATAGGGCGGACTTGTCAAAACTACATCAAAATAGTCGTCTTTTGGTTGAAATGTGGAATATTGCACATTTACGTTTACTTTTTCGTCTAATTTTGGAAAATAAAAATTTGAATACAGAAAAATTGTTTCTCCTAATTTGTTAAAATAAATGCTAAGTACGTCGGGATTAAAGTGCAATAAATCTTCCGATTTCATGCGGAATAACTTAAATTCGTTGTTACGGGTACAGGAACATTCACGTACAGTTTCGGAAAACGGGACTAAAAAAAATCTCTAATATTTTTATCAGGAATTTTATCTATAAAATATTTAATAACTATCAAATGATCAATTACTTCCTCTGAAAACCAAAAATCAATATTAGTAATTTGAGGATACAGTAAGGAATCTATATTTTTTTCGTCCTTCAAGAATTCATAAACATTGTTTCTGAATTCTTTTTTTGTTTCAACAAGTTCATTTATAGATACTTTTGTAAATCTAACTTTAGAAATCAAGACGGCCAGCGGATTTATATCAAAACCGTGCATTTCTGTCAATCCACACTCTAAACCGCTTGCAAACGAAGAACCGGAACCGCAATAAGGGTCAAGTAACTTTCCGCTTTTTATATTTAATTCTTTGAAAACTTCAATTCCTATTTGAGGCAACATCGTTGCAGGATACTTATGCAAGTTTGGATAAACGCTCGCGTAAGACTGACCGGTAAAATCGTATGCTTTATTTCTGACAATCTGATACATAACTATAAATTTTCGTTTACATATTTTGGCAGAGTGGACATTCTCGCAATAAAATCAGCATTAATATTCTTGGCAATGAATGATTTATCAAAGAATTTGAACATTCCTCTATGTTGTGAATTGTTGATTTCGTCGTAAAAATTCACTGTTGCAAAACCTATCAACGGTATTTTATCTGGATTATAATCAATCTTATATTTTTCCTTGATTGGGTTGATTGTTTATCTGTTTTTTCTTAAATGATAAGTTTTTTGTTTCGGTCATAAATAGCAAATATTTTCAACTGTTCTTCTTTTTTTATTTAATAAGCTGGTTATAAGTTGTTTTTTATGTTGAATTCTAAATGCTGTTCATCAACTCATCTATATAATTTACGTATTCGTTCAGGCGTTCCGATTTTTTCAGGGAAACGTCCCTTCCTTTGGGCAGGTCTATATCCACGATCGTATGTATTCGTCCCGGATTGGCGGCCATGATATAAATGCGGTTGCTCAGCAATACGGCTTCGGCGATATCGTGCGTCACAAAAATCACCGTAGGGTCGGGTAGGGTATCATCGTTGAATATCGTCAACAAAGTATGCTGCATATTCGTTCGCGTAGTAATATCCAACGCTCCAAAAGGTTCGTCCATCAACAATATCTGGGGCGAAGCAATCAGGTTGCGCGCAATGGCTACCCGTTGCAGTTGTCCTCCTGACAAAAGCGGATATTTGGCCCATTTGTGTTCATGCCCTGTAAGGCCTACAATCCGTATCATGTCCTGCGCTTTTTCGTAGCTTTCCTGTTTCGAAACGCCTTTCATTAACAGAGGCAGGGCAATATTGTCTAATACCGTTTTCCAAGGTAAAGAAGAATATTGCTGGAAAACCATAGGGATCGTTTCCTTTTCGCTTTTTTCCTTGCCATAGATCAGCACTTTTCCCTGTGTGGGTTGTTGCAAGCCGGAGATGTAACGAAGAATAGTCGACTTTCCGCATCCCGAGGCTCCCATAATAGATACGAACTGACCCATGTTTTCAAAATCTTTGATGTCTAAATTCAAATCCTCAAACAAAACAAAGTCTGATTTTTTCCCCTTATAAATCTGAACGATGTGTTGCAGATTGATTATGTCTACTTTACCATAAGTATAACCGGCAGAATCGAAGCGAATGCTTTCGGACAATTCAGTTTTGGAATTTCGTTCGGCCTCTTCATTCTTGAAAATATTTGCAGTCGAATAGTCGTTTTCCATTAATTTGACGGTTTAAAGAAAAAAGTTTTAAAAAAGCTTTCTTTGTTGTATTTGGATGGAAACAAGATTTGATCCAAAAATTTGAACAGACGGTCTTGCAAAAATCCAATCAATATAATCAAGAACAACAGAGCGAATACTTCCGGCGTCCTTGATTGGCGTCCCAAAGTATAAATCATTGCCCCGATGCCTCCTTCTTTGTTCAACAATTCGGCGACAATGATATAAGTCCACGAAATAGCCGTGATAACGCGAATGTCTTCCGATATTTTTTCGGTGACGTAGGGAAAATAAACATGGAGGAATTTTTGCCAATCGTTCGCGCCTAAGGTAATGATGGTTTGCAAATAGACAAAATCCTTATCATTGGACGGATTTTGCAAATCGTTGATGCGTTGTACAATAATGGGCAGGAGATAAATCAGGATGCCAAAGGAAAGAAAATAGACTTTCATATCGAACCCGATGCCAAACCACGCAATAAAAATACCGGTAATAGCCGTTAAAGGCAAAAACCGAACTGCGTCGATGTATTGACTGAACAAACTCTTAGCGATGGGATACATTCCAATGAGAAAACCCAAGGGCAAAGCCCAAAGAATGGCCGTAAGATAGCCGTAAATATTCAGCTTTACTGAATACCAAGTGTTGCTCAATAAGTTGTAATCGGAAAACAGTTCGCCATACGATTGGACGACTTTAACGGGATTCGGCAATATCTTGCTTGGAATGATATGGCCGCTCACCGTAAGAAAATACCACAATGCCAATAATATAACTAATCCAATAATTGAAATGATGGTGGAAGTCATTTTATCAATGCTTCCACCCATTTTGAAGAGTTCTTTCATTCGTTTATTCGGTAATCAATTGAAAATCAGTTGTCCTGTAATGGATATCCGAACCCGTTACCCCATCGTTTGCCGCATGTTTAGGCCCATTGCCTACCACAATGAAACGATTCCGGTCGAATCCGTATTCACTGATCAAATAATCGACCACTGCCTGCGCCCGGCGTTTCGACAGCGCCACGTTGGAATTGTAATCGCCCGTGTTGTCTGTATTTCCTTCGACCCGAATACGTGCGCCGCTGAATTCTTTGGCAATATTCACAAATTCACGGTCGATGGTCATTCGTGCATCGTTGGTAAGATTCGATTGATTGACTCCAAAATTAATGGTCACTTTTTTGTTGGAAATGGCTTTTTTCGTTTCCAGTTCTGGGCTTGCCTTGCTAAAAGTCGTAGCGCCTTCAGCCAGCTGATTTCCCCTCACATTTCCATCTTTTTCTAATTGTTCTATTATAGCGGGATACGAAATGCGGCGCCAGGGCAAGGGTTTCTTGGTCAATTTCAAGGATTCGTAGATGCGCGCCATTTTGCTGTACAATTCGTCGCCTTTAACGCCCGTGTAATTGTTGTTCAATCCATAAAAATCCAATTCGTCTCCCAAAGTAGCAAAGCGGATATTCCGGACGCCTTCTATACAAAAAGCTTCGTCGGTTCCAAATCCTTTGGCAAAATATTTAGCGGCTTCTGCAACCGCTGCCGGATCGTCGTTCATCTTGGAATTAGCGTAAAGAATTGCGCTTACTATTTTGGCTACGTCTGCTTTGTTTTTATCCAGAAACGATTCTTTGGCAATCAAACCGTCGCAAATGATATGTGTCGCTTGTTTGGTGCTTACTAAAACTTTGGCTCCGGAAACGGCTTCCACGCAATCGATATCGTCGGGCGACCAGGTTACGCAAGCGTCTACCTGCATTGCTTTGAACATTTGAGCCGCTTCAATTCCGTTTTCTACTTTCACAATCGTTATCTCATCCGGACTGATCGCGTTTGTTTCCAACGTATTGATCAACAAGGTATGGGCGGCGGTGCCTTCCGCTACCGCAATCTTCTTTCCTTTCAGGTCGGCCACCGTCTGGATGTATTTATTTACCACAATAGCGTCTGCTCCCCGCGACCAGTTCAACAGCATGAAATGACGAGCATCGGTCATGTCGCCGTTTTCCGACATTTCGGTCGGTAAAGCGTCGGCAGTGCAATAAATCATATCTATTTCGCCTTTTTTCAGACCATTGCGGCCCGCGATAAAATCGTCTTGAATCACAATATTCAAGCGCACGCCATAGTCTTTTGTTATGGTTGATTCGTCGTTGGGCTTTAATCCGCCATTGAGCCAGACAATCGGGGTAAATCCTGCATAAGTGTTTACTCCAATCGTATAAGTGGGCGTTTTGCTGAACAAACCTCCTGCCAAATTCGAGGAGTCGCCGCCTATTTTCCCCTTATCGCGCAAATACATAATTCCGACGGCCACGCCTCCAATCACCAGAGCCGTCAAGAAAACTTTCACCCAAGGTCTTACATTTCCCATATTTAGTTCGTTTTAATATTTAGAAATTTATAATTGATCAAAATAATTTCGATCCGGTATCGATTTTTGATTTCCTTTTGTATTGGATATCTCTATCGGTTTAACATCTACTATCTCGTTTTTTGAGAAGTAAGCCGTTTTGCTTGGATTGATTTTGATGGTATTTTCAAATGTTTTAAAAATGCCTTCAATACCCAGTTCGTTGTAGCGGTTGATCAATTCGTTCCCTTTGAAAGAAGCGACATCGTTATCCGCTTCGAATTGGTCGATCAATCCTCCCGTACTGCTGATTACTCGTTCCATTTCGCCCAATTTGTTTTCGATGTCGGCTCGCATGGCCTCCAAAGCTTCATTGAACAACGCCAATTCGTCTGGATCGCCTTCCATAATCGACATTACCGAACGGAAAATTTTGTGCTGTTGCTTGGCCATTTCATACTCTTCTTTCTGCATGTTGACTTCATTACGGGTATCCAGCACCGTCAATTTGGCCATTTGGCTCAATTTGTCTAACGATTCGTACCAGCGTTTGGAATCCTGCAACAATCCCAGTAGTTTATTGATGTATTTTTCCAAGCGGGCAATCTGGCGTTCGTCGATGACTGCAGCGTCGCGGTTTCCCTTGGCGCGGTAAACTTGCGCGCGTTGCAATAACTTTTCCATTTCTTCTTTTTTGGAATTAATCGAACCTTCTAATTTGCGGATTTGTCCCAGCAAACGTCCCATGCTTTCGTTCATTTTTTGGATAGACTTTTCCATCATGCCCAAACGACGTTCAATGATAGCAATCGGGTCGATATTGACAAACAGGGAAGTTATTTTACGCATGAGGATAAAATATCCGACGCTGACGACTCTGCGGAATTTTTTATCGAAACACAAAAAAGTAATCAGTCCGATCACGCCCAGCAGCAATCCGAAATACAAGGTATTTTCGGCCAATTTGATCAAAAAAGGCAAGATCTTATACAAAAAAATAATTCCCCCGACAATAAGTCCGGCACAAACAACCATTCCCAATTTTCCTCCCGGTTGTTCCCACATGCTTTTTGGGGTGGTATTAACGCCATTCAGTTGTAACATAATTTTAGTGTTTTATGATGGTTTCTATTTTTACTTTATCGTTTTTCAATTGATTTACAATCTGATCGACAGTCGTATTAAAATCGGCCTCCCGGATAGTAAATTCATTTTTTCGGGTGGTAATGTCCATTTCTGTTTCCGCAATGTAGCGCGTCAGCTTTTGAATTTCGGCTTTCATTTTTTCTACGTTTTGAATGGCTGTGTTTAAATCTTTTTCTTTGGATTCAATTTGGGTTACGCGGAGATTATTTAATTGATCCATACCTACCTTGCGTTCATGTTCCATCAACTGGATATACTTGTCGATGGTTTGCGTCAAATATTCTTTGGAAAAAGAAGGGTAGGTCGCTTTTAGCGTGAGATAAGCGGTCGTAAACCGAATATTTTCTTCCGGCTGGAAATCTTTCAATGAATCGACCGATTTTTTGAATTTCAGATAGTCGATCCCTTCACACGATTGTTCGTCTAATACGGCGCAAAGTTTATCCAATAAGGTCTTGTCTATTTTGCCCACGATGCTGTTCGAAGGAATAGATCGATTGCTCCGATTATCCTCCGACGCGGCAGGAGATACAATTGGTTCAATTTGAGATTCCGGTCTTTTCTCCTGCTCTTTTTTTTCTTCTTCTGCTTGTGGCGTATCTTCAAAAATGAGATTTTTCAGCCAGTTTTTTTTGCTCATCAGGTATGTCAAGTTTTAAGGATTAATATTAGCCGGACATCAAGCAAAGGTAATAAAAAAATAGAAATAAATTATCCTTTTCCTAACAATTTATTATATATCTGCGTATTTTCGATAATATCTATGGCTTTTTTCAAGGCTTCATTGTCGTCATTGATAATTTGAAAATATTCGTTGGTATTCCAGACGTCACGGGCAATCAAAGCCTTGATTTGAAGTTTTATCAAAGGCTTGGACTGTTCCATTTGCTTCAGGTCGTCGGCTGTCAGCGTCGCAGAGGTCCTTTTTGATTGATTGTCTTTTTTCGCCGGCGCGTTGTCGGTCGCATTTTCCGTTGTTCCATCCTCTGCCAATTCTTCAAAAGAATATCTCCGGATCATTTCAAAATCTTCTTTTTTAAACATATCCAACAAATCTTTCAACATGAAATCCTTGACTTCAAAATCGCGTTTATATTCCTGAAAATTTTTGTATTGGTTTTGCAAAGACGATCTGTTTTTTTCTACATAACTCATTACAAATTTATTGATTACTCCCGAAGCGATCAGTGAACGATGAATATCGGTAAAGCGAGTCGTATCGATGGGAACAAAATAATCCGGCATAATGCCTCCCCCTCCATATACGATTCGTCGATTTTCCAATGTGCTGTATTTCAATGAATCAGGAAAATGAATGCTGTCGGCGCTTAGCATTTCCCCTCGGTTGTAACGTGTGATCAAATCCATATTATATACATCCTGTTTTCCATTTTCGTATGGTTTTTGAATGGACCGACCGGTAGGGGTGTAATAACGCGCGGTTGTCAATCGCATCATCGAACCGTCGGGGAAAAAAACAGGACGTTGTACCAATCCTTTGCCAAAAGATCTTCGGCCTACAATCACTGCGCGATCCCAATCCTGTAAAGCGCCGGATACGATTTCGCTAGCCGAAGCCGTCGATTCGTTGACCAGAACGATTACTTTTCCTTTTTTAAAGGAACCGTTTGTCGAAGCATAGGCATCATCTCTTTTTTGATGAGCGCCTTCGGTATATACAATCAATTCTCCTCTTTTCAAAAATTCATTGGCAATGTCAATAGCCGAAGTAAGATAACCTCCTCCATTGTCTTGCAAATCCAGAATTAGATTTTCCAATCCTTGCATCTGCAATTCTTTCAAAGCCACTTTGAATTCTTCGTAGGTCGTTGCCGAAAAACGATTCAATTTGATGTAACCGGTTTCCTTGTCGATCATGTAAGAAGCGTCTAAACTATAGATAGGAATTTTGTCGCGAATAATTTTGAATGGGATCAGCTCGGATTGTCCCCCGCGTTTGATTTTCACATTGACCGTACTTCCTTTCGGTCCGCGCAAACGCGCCATGATATCGGTCGTTTTCATGCTCACGCCGGCTATCAGCGAATCGTTGACCGTAATGATCCGGTCGCCAGCCATGATTCCCACTTTTTCAGAGGGACTTCCCGGAATTACTTGTACAATATACAAGGTATCGGTCAGCATATTAAATTGGATTCCAATTCCTTCGAAATTTCCTTTCAAGGGTTCGTTCATCTCCTTCACTTCCTCCGGCGTCATATAATCGGAGTGAGGATCCAATTTTTCCAGCAAAGCGACAATCGCATCTTCCACCAACTTGCTTTGATTGATGGTATCTACATATAGATTTTCGATTGCTGTTAAGGCCATGTTCATCTTTCGCGTGGAAAGATCGTTTTGATTTTGTCCATACGAACAGGATATTAAACAGAGAGACAAGAAGAAGGGGCAAACAACATTTTTCATTATTTTATAATTTTTTAGTAATTGCATAAATAAAACATTTTTTAAAGAACAGGAATAAAATCGTCCACATTTTTGCCGTACGACAGCAATTCTCTGACAATGGACGAACTGATATGCGTATGTTCCGGCTCGGTAAACAAAACAAAAGTTTCTATTCCGGATATTTTTCGATTGATGTCGGCAATATTTTTTTCATATTCAAAATCGTAAACAGAACGGATTCCCCTGAGAATAAATTCAGCGCCTACTTCTCGCGCAAAATCTACCGTCAGTCCTTCATACGACTGAACCGAAATTCGGGGCTCTTGCTCAAAAAGTTTGGAGATTGTTTCGACACGTTGATTCAACGAATAAAATGTTTTCTTATTGGAATTGATTCCTATGGCGATGACGATTTGGTCGACTAATTTCAAACCCCTATTTACCAGCGACAAATGTCCTATGGTAAAAGGGTCGAACGTGCCGGGGAAAATGGCAATTTTGAGAGAATGCAAGGCCTCTGGCGCCGCGCTCTCGCTCTTCTGTATCTGTTTCCTTTCCATTTTTTCTTTTTTGCGCTGTATGAATCGGCGCTTTCATTTCTATGCTCAAATATCTTCTTCTACCACCAAGTTTCTGATGATGAAATTTTGGCGCTCCATTGTATTTTTCCCCATATAGAATTCCAACATTTCTTTTACCGCATCCGATTTTTTCATGGCAACCGGATCGAGGCGCAGGTCTGTTCCGATAAAATGTTTAAATTCGGTAGGGGATATTTCTCCCAAACCTTTGAAGCGGGTAATTTCGGGATTAGGACTTAACTTTTCTATCGCCTGGATTCGCTCTTCTTCCGAATAACAATAAATTGTTTCCTTTTTATTTCTTACCCTGAAAAGCGGCGTTTGCAGGATAAAAACGTGGCTGTTTTTAATCAGATCGGGAAAGAACTGAAGGAAAAAAGTGATAATCAGCAAACGAATGTGCATGCCGTCCACATCGGCATCGGTAGCGATGATTACTTTATTGTATCGCAATCCTTCCACACCGTCTTCGATATTCAATGCGGCTTGCAATAGATTGAATTCTTCGTTTTCGTATACAATTTTTTTTGTTAAACCAAAAGTATTCAATGGTTTGCCTCGAAGGCTGAACACCGCTTGATAATTAGGGTCGCGGCTTTGGGTGATCGATCCGCTCGCCGAATCGCCTTCAGTAATAAAAATGCAAGTTTCGTCGAGGCGTTCGCCTTTGGCATCGGAATAATGGAGGCGGCAATCGCGCAATTTTTTATTGTATAAATTTGCTTTTTTGGCTCTTTCCCTTGCCAATTTGGTCACTCCTGCAATGGCTTTTCGTTCTTTTTCCGAATCAGTAATCTTCCGGAGCAGTATATCCGACGTTTCGGGATTCTTGTGAAGATAATTGTCTAATTCTTTTTTAACAAAATCTCCGATGAATTTGGCTACGGTGGGTCCTTCGGGGCCTATGTCTTTCGATCCCAATTTGGTTTTCGTTTGCGACTCAAATACCGGTTCTTCTATCTTGACGGCGATAGCGGCCGTAATTCCCATTCGGATATCGGAATATTCGAAGTTTTTATTGTAATATTCCTTGATTGCTCTGGAAACAGACTCTTTGAATGCCGATAAATGCGTTCCGCCTTGCGTAGTATACTGGCCGTTGACAAAAGAATAATATTCTTCTCCGTATTGATTGGCATGAGTAATCGCTATTTCAATATCCGCTCCCTGCAAGTGGATAATCGGATACAAGGCCTCCGAAGTCATATTTTCGTTCAGCAAATCCTCCAAACCATTTTTGGAATAAAATTTTTTCCCGTTGTAATAAATAGTCAATCCCGAATTGAGGAAGACATAATTTTTCAACAAAGGTTCTACATATTTATCCTGAAAATGATAATCCTTGAAAATCTCTTCGTCTGGGATGAATTTCACCCACGTGCCGTTGGGTTCATCAGAGGCTTCGATTGGACGATTTTCAATGATATGCGCTCGGTTGTAAGCGACTGCTTTCGTTTCTCCGTCCCGGAAGCTTTGTACCAGCATGTAAGACGACAAAGCATTCACCGCCTTGATGCCGACTCCGTTCATTCCGACCGACTTCTTGAACGCTTTCGAATCGTATTTTCCTCCCGTGTTCATTTGCGACGACACATCCACTACTTTTCCCAACGGAATTCCGCGTCCGTAATCGCGTACCGTCACAACTCCTTCATTAATAGCGATCTGAATAGATTTTCCAAATCCCATCATGTATTCGTCCATAGCGTTATCCAGCACCTCTTTCAACAATACGTAAATTCCGTCGTCTGGATAACTTCCGTCGCCCAATTTACCGATATACATTCCCGGGCGGAGGCGCACATGCTCCCACCATTCTAATTTGACAATATTGGTTTCGTCGTATATTACTTCTTGATTATTCATGTTAAATATTTAATAAACGCACGGCGGGTTTTGATGTGTTCCGCCTCAAAATCATCCCATTGGGATTGCATTTTGAAATTCACTTCCAATTCGGGATTACTTTCTGCATGGGTAAATCCCTTTTTATTGAATATGGGAATCAGATCGTAAAAAATCAAAGCATTCACGCCTGTGTTTTGGTACTGAGGATGAATACCCATAATATACAAATCGACGAGTTTCCCTTTTCCATACAATGCCTTTGCTAAATGAACCCATCCGAAAGGGAGCCATTTGCCTTGGGCTTTCTGCAAACCTTTCGACAAACTCGGCAAGGTAATGCCGATTCCCACTACAGCGTCATCGGCTTTGCGAACGATCAGAGTGATCAGATCCAGACGCAACATCGGAATATACATTTTGACATAATATTGGATTTGTTTGGGCGATAGAGGCGAATAACCATAAAGAGGCCGATAGGCTTCGTTCCATAGTTGAAAAATTCTTTCGGCATACGGCCATATTTCTTTTGTTTTCTTAAACTTTTTGATTTGCAAGCCGTATTTTTTCATGACTATTTCCGAAATCCGTTTGTGTTTTTCAGGAACCTCTTTGGGAACTTTCAACAAAAATTCCTGCCAATCCTGGTCTTTTTCGTACCCCAAGCGTTCCAAGTGTTCCTTGTAGTAAGGAAAACTGTAGGATGTAGCCATCGTTCCTACGCGGTCGAATCCCCATACAAGCAATCCCTCATGATCTAAATCCGTAAAACCCAACGGACCTTGAATGCCGTTCATCCCCTTTTCGATCGCCCATTTTTCAACGGCCTCGAACAAGGCTTTCGAAACCTCTTCATCATCCATAAAATCAACAAAACCAAACCGGGCGTATTGCTGTCCCCAAATTTCGTTTGCATTGGAATTGATCAATCCTGCAATTCGCCCCACGATTTTGTTGTCTTTATATGCCAGATAATAAACCGCTTCGCAAAATTCAAAAGCGGGATTCCTCTCTTTGTCCAAAGTCATCAGTTCATCCTCAATTAACCCCGGAACATGGTAGGGATTCCCCTTGTATAGCTGAATATTGAATTCGACAAACTTCCTAAGTGTGCCTTTTTCGGTTACTTCTCTAATTGTTACAGACATTGATCTTGATTTAAAGGGTTTCAAATGTGCAAATATACGCCCTTTTTTGAAATATTGCAACATAGGAAAAAGTATTTGTCTTTGTTAATGGACAGAGGGGTCGAGTGTACGACGATATCCTTGGCGTCGACAGCTCCACAGATGCCGCTTTTCGCAAACTAAAGCATACGACGGTTCACCAAGTGATGTTTGCCTTTCGTTTTTATTCTTTTTATACGGCTTCCTTTTTATTTTTCCTAAAATTCGTAAGATAATTTGTATGTTATTGTAAATCTTCTTATTATAAGAATAGAGTTAATGTAAAATAAATTTTTTATATTACGTGCGCGTGCGTACCTTTGTAGCATGAAATATAGCGAATATCAAAACAACGAAAAGAGCT
>WRFY01000105.1 GCA_009783445.1 Candidatus Azobacteroides sp.
GTATTTTTATAACTAATTATTATATTGGATATTACATTTTATTTGTTTCATCAAAAATGGTGATAATATATTTTTATACTAAGAAGATTTACAATTATATACAAATTATCTGGCGGATTTTAGGTAATATAAAAAACAGTACCCATAATCTGATTTTTACTATCAATCGTTTTTCTTCTGTTTTCATAATCTCGTCGTTTCAACATTTAAATATAAGTTTTGGATTCAAATATAAGAAAAAATTTTCTTTTTTTACTAAATAAAAATTTATTATTTCTTTTGTTCTTTTTATGTCAGTTATTTAGAAGAAATCGGAAAATTTAATCTTTTTAATAATTTATTCTATGAAAAATGATTACATTTGCCAATAAAAAAACCGAGTAATCAAAAAACGAAAAGAAAATGGAGTTTACTAAATTAAGTCTGAAAACAGTTATAACTATTCTTATTTTATCTTTTATTTCCTTGTCTATTTATGCTCAGGAAACAGTTAATGAAAACGATCTGATCTCGATTGTCGGGACGGGAGATATCATGATGGGGTCGAATTATCCTTCTGCGGATAAACTTCCTGTGGCCGACGGTAAAGATTTGTTCCGTCAAGTAAAAGACGTGTTGCAAAACGCCGATGTTACCTTTGGCAATCTTGAAGGTTGCTTTTTGGATAGAGGAGGAAACGTGAAACCTTGCAAAGGGAAAAATGCTTGCTATTTTTTCCGTATGCCTGACAGATATGTAAATCACTTAGTGGATGCTGGTTACGATGTGATGAACATTGCCAATAATCACATGGGCGATTTTGGCGCGCCAGGACGGGAAAACACCGTGAAAGTACTGGAGAATGCTGGCTTATATTATGCCGGCTTAAAAGACGTTTGCGAAACGGCTCGATTTGAGAAAAATGGCGTCAAATACGGATTTTGTGGTTTTGCTCCGAATAGCGGAACCGTTAAAATAACCGATTTGGAATATGCCAAAAAATTAGTCTCCGGCTTGAAAAAAGATTGCGATATTGTCATCGTTTCCTTCCATGGCGGAGCGGAAGGAAAAGCGTATACCCATGTCACTCGGAAGCCAGAATCGTATTTGGGAGAGAATAGGGGAAATGTGTATGAATTTGCTCATGCTGTGATTGATGCCGGAGCGGATGTTGTTTTCGGACATGGTCCGCATGTGGTGCGCGCCGCCGAAATATACAAAGATCGATTCATTATTTATAGTATGGGAAATTTCTGCACGCCAGACGGCGTCAGCATCAGCGGCATCAACGGATATGCTCCCATCGTGAAAGTCTATACCGATAGAACCGGAAAATTCGTAAAAGGCGAGATTATTTCCGCAATCCAAAGAGACAAAACCGGACCTGCATTGGATTCCAATCACTTGTCTGCCAAAGAAATCAAACGATTGACTGAATCAGATTTTCCGGAAACCAATTTGTCTATTTCCAGCGAAGGACAAATCGAAAGAAAAGAGCAAAGAAGACAACAATCATCCGATAACGATATCTTCTATATACAAAAGAATGAACCCTTAGCATGCGTTCCAGATTCTGCTGTAAACGCTTTGCTGGCGCAAGATGTGATCAATTATTCCATGCAATTTATCGGAACTCCCTATCATCGAGGAACTCAGGGGCCGACTTCCTTCGATTGTTCAGGATTTACTTCTTTCATATTTCACAATTTTGGATACAAATTGAGTCCGGGGTGTGTCACACAAGTCAATCAAGGAATCAAAATCGATCAAAAGGAACTTCGAACAGGCGATTTAATTTTCTTCAAAGGGAGAAATGCCAATTCGGAACGAGTAGGCCATGTGGGGATCGTCGTTTCTAACAAAGGGGGAGGGGATATCACCTTTATTCATGCCAGCAGCAGAGGCGTAATCTTAGACAAACTGAATAGTTCTTCTTATTATAAACCTCGGTATGTAACAGGACTTCGGGTGCTGAAAAACAACAACAGCAGTATATAGGATATAAATAGGATAGTTTTATTTTTTCCTTTGCAGGTAATAATCGAAGAGTGTCATGGCAGCCATGGCCTCTACGATGGGAACTGCTCGCGGAAGGACGCAAGGATCGTGACGCCCTCGTACTTTCAATACTGCCGGATTTCCGTATAGGTCGACGGTCGATTGCTCTTGCAGGAGGGTGGCAACGGGTTTGAAGGCAATACGGAAATAAATGTCTTCTCCATTGGAAATTCCTCCTTGAATTCCTCCCGAATGATTGGTTTTCATACCTATGCTTCCATCCGCTTTGCGATAAAAAATATCATTCACTTCCGAACCCTTGTACGGGACGCCTTCAAATCCATCGCCGTATTCGAACCCTTTTACCGCGTTGATGCTCAACATGGCATTTCCCAGCGCCGCGTGTAATTTTCCAAAAACAGGTTCGCCCCATCCTGCAGGAACTCCTCTGCAAACGCAAGTAATCACTCCCCCAATGGTATCGCCCTGCTCCTTGACTTCCTGAATTAGCTGGATCATTTGTTCGGCTACTTCCGGATCGGGACAACGTACGGGCGTCGTTTCGATTTTACCGAAATCCAATTCTTTGTAGGATTTTTTTACTTGAATACTTCCCACTTGGGAAGTATAAGCCGTGATGGAGATGTTCTGGGGTCGAAGCGCTAACTTGGCTACAGCTCCGCCTATCACTCTGGCTACGGTTTCTCTGGCGGACGACCGTCCGCCTCCTCGATGATCGCGGGCGCCATATTTCTGCCAATAGGTATAATCGGCATGCGAAGGACGGAATACCTCTTTCAAGTTATCATAGTCGGAAGAATGGTGATGACGATTCCGCACGACAAAGCCGATGGGCGTTCCGGTCGTTTTTTCTTCAAAAATACCGGACAAAAATACCACTGCATCCGCTTCGTCGCGTGAAGTAGTCAATTCGGATTGACCCGGTTTGCGTCTGTTCAATTCGCTTTGAACAAAATCTTGATCCATGAACATCCCTGAGGGACACCCATCTATGATTCCACCAACAGCTTCTCCGTGCGATTCTCCAAATGTAGTCAACCGGAATAGATTGCCAAAAGTATTCATTCCTGTCAGTTACAACGACCTCCGCATCCGTTTTCGTCGGAATGGCCGCATTGGCTGCAATCGCCCTCAGAACCAAATTGTTCGTTATAAGTATAAGTAAAAGCTTCAATTTCTTCTTCGCTCGCTTCATGAACGTCTATGATTTCTCCTTCGAAGTGCAAGGTTTCGCCCGCCAACGGATGATTGAAATCCATTACGACTACATCGGGCTTGACTTCCAGGATAGAACCCATCAAACGGTTGCCGTTGGAATCCATCATTGGAAGCGTTTCCCCTTCGGCAATGCGTTTTTCATCGAATATGCCGTCTATTTCAAAAAGGTGTTTGGGTAAATCCACTACCTTTTCTTCGAAATAATCTCCATAAGCTTCATCCGGACTCAATGAGAAGGAAAACGTATCGCCTATCTGCAATCCATCGATGTTTTGTTCGAAAGCATCCAGCATCATTCCCATACCGTACATAAATTTTAATGGATTTTCCCTTGTCGCGCTTTCCATCAATTCTCTTTCTTCCTCTTCGCCTACACTTAAATCGTATGTTAATAATACAACCTTGTCGTCAGAAATTTTCATATTATCTTTTTTTAAAATTAAATTACTTCGGCAAAGGTAAACAATAATCCTGAACTATTCTCTCATTTTCAAATTTCCTCATTTTCAAATTCTCAAATTAATCTGCATTTGTCTTGGAAAAAACACAATTATTTTTTTGCAGATTTAAAAATAAGTTTTAACTTTGCACCCGCTAAACCCAAGATGGTCCATTCGTCTATCGGTTAGGACGCAAGATTTTCATTCTTGAAAGAGGGGTTCGATTCCCCTATGGACTACGAATAAAAAAACAAGTTAAAGAATAAAGAGAAGTAAGGATGGCAAATCATAAATCAGCTATAAAAAGAATTCGACAAACGGTAGGCAGACGATTGCGGAATCGGTATTATGCTAAAACAGCCAGAAATGCGGTGAGAGCTTTACGCAATACCAACCAAAAAGAAGAAGCGTTAGAATTATACAAAAAAGTGAGTTCCATGCTGGATAAGTTGGCGAAGAAAAATGTAATCCACAAAAATAAAGCAAGCAACTTGAAATCCAAATTGGCTTTACATGTTAATAAATTGAATTAAGAATTGATTCTTTATTTTTTTATATAGGAAAGGCCGGGACTATTCATAGCTCCGGCTTTTTTTTCTGCGCTTTTATCTTACCGGACAACCTGCTTTATCCATTCAGCTATATCGCTCAGCGCTTCGGGCGAAATCGTTTCTTCAATATTAGTATATTCGTTAGGAAGTCCTGTCGTACAATGTTGGAACAGATGATTGAGATCGGGGTATTTTTTGATGGTTACCGAACTTTTAACCAGCGCTTTCACCTGATTCAAATTGGCGTCGGCAGGTACCTGCAAATCTTTTTCGCCATTCAATGCCAGCACAGGACATTTTATTTTTGTTAATGCATCAAAGGGATTACAATTTATCAACGATCTATATTCGGGATTCGCCATTTGTTTAATTTCTTGTTGGAATGTCTTTTTAATCAACTCATTTTCTTTTAACGAATCCGGTAAAGCTTTGTCGGCAAGCTTATCTATATTTTGCAAAATGAAATCATCGGGGCACTTGTTGACAATGCCGTTTGCAATATCTATAAACATCTCATTTTGTTCAATTTGAGCATCAGATATTCCCATTTTTTTGGATACTAAATAACGTTGCATACGCAACAAGCTATCTCCGGGTATAGCCATTCCCGCCAGAGACACAATATAAGCTAAAGGACTATTTTTTTCGCTTGCCAACAAGAATGCAATCGTACCGCCTTCGCTGTGTCCGATAATTCCTATCTTTTTCGTGTTGATTTCTTTTCGCGTTTTCAGATAATTGACTGCCGCATAGGCATCCGCTGCGAAATCGTCCAGATTGGCCGTTACATAGGTACCGCTCGATTCGCCTACTCCGCGATCGTCATAGCGCAAAACAGCGATACCCTTGCGAGTCAGGTAATCGGATAATACAAGGAAAGGTTTGTGTCCGAATACTTCTTCGTCCCGATTTTGCGGACCGCTGCCCGTTACAAGAACGGCTACCGGAAAATTCTTGCCTTCTTTCGGCCATGTAAGCGTTCCGGCAAGCCTAATGCCCGCTTGTTTATTTTCAAATTGTACATTTTCAGAATGGTATGGATAGGGCGCCTTCGGTTCTTGCGGTCGTGCTATCGAAGTTGGACTTTCCTCTGCCTTTTTCCAGTTCAAAGGGAAAGTCATGCCGAGTTGTTTGAATGTTCCGATGATGGAGTCGGCTTGCCATACCCCTTCATATTTTCTATTCCCAAATTAGCAATCGAAAAAGTCAACTTGGCGCTTTCAAAATGAATGGCGCTTACCGGAATTCCTCTTGCTTCCTGATCTGGGCTATCCATCGTAGCCGAATAAATGCCTTCTTTTTCACTGATGTTTAGTACCAGCCTGAGTTTCGCTTCCCCTGCATTCAGTACTCCGCTCCACGCGCCTTGAATGTCTTGCGAAAAGGCAGATACGACCCAAAACAGGCACATTGTTAATGAAATAATTCGTTTCATTACATGATTTTTTTTGTTTAATGTTCAAGTCCCCTGAGGCTATAATTCGAAATCGACACTCGAACGGATATCTGCCGAAGAGGCGCCGATATATGCGGTGAATGTACCCGGTTCTACGATCCATTCATGATAGCGGTCGTCGAAGAATTTCAAATCATCCATAGAAATCTCGAATTCCACTATTTTTTCTTCTCCGGGAGCCAAATTAATTTTTTGGAAAGCTTTCAGTTCCTTTATCGGACGGACCAACGACGATTCTGAATCTCCAATATAAAGTTGAACGATTTCCTTGCCTGCTTTTTTCCCTGTGTTGCGTATCGGAATGCTCACAGTCAATGTCTTATTTATCTGAAGTTTAGGAGAGGATACCGTAGCCTTGCCGTAAGCAAATTGCGTATAGCTCAATCCATGTCCAAAAGGAAACAGAGGCGCGATTTTGTTTTTATCGAACCAGCGGTAACCGACAAAAATACTTTCCTGATAATTTTCTTCCCCGTTTTCGCCCGGAAAATCACCTAAGGAATGCGCTCCTACATCGCTCAACTGAACAGGAAATGTGAACGGCAACTTACCGGAAGGATTGACTTGGCCGGTCAGTACATTCGCCAACGCATTTCCAGCTTCCGAACCCAGATACCAAGTTTCCAGAATCGCAGGAACTTCGTTGACCCATGGCATTGCTACGGCGTTTCCAGAAATAATCGCTACGACTAAATTGCTGTTGGCTTTCGCCAATGCGCTGATGAGTTGATCCTGTTGGTAAGGAAGTCCTAATTCCTGTCGGTCGGAGCCTTCGCAATCCTGTCCTGCGTGTTTATTCAGGCCCCCGATGAAGATCACCACATCGGCCTTCTTGGCTTTTTGGCAAGCTTCGGTTATCAGTTCGTCCGCCGAACGGTTGTCCACAATGTCGGCGGCTCTAAGGCCGTCTTGCTGAGTGTCTTTTTCACCCGCGTACCCTCGCGCGTAGTCTACCGTAACAGCCGAACCCATTTTATTTTTAATGCCCTCTAATGGTAAAATTTCATATTGAGCTTTCAGCGAAGAACTGCCTCCGCCAATGGTCATCATTTTAATGGCGTTTTCGCCGACTACCAAAATATTTTTCGTTTGATCCAAATTCAACGGCAAGATTGAACGATCGTTTTTCAGCAAAACGATCCCCTCTTCGGCAATTTGACGGGCGGCCAAGCTGTGTTCTTGCGAAACAAACAAGCCGAAAGGACGAGTTCGATCCATCGTTGTCCGGAAAATCAGCCGCAGGATATTGCGTACTTTCTTATCCACTTCTTCTTCCTTTACTTGTCCCGATTTCAGCAAGGAGAGAAAAGGATTGGCCAGAAAATACTGATCGTAAGCATTGCTGGCGTTGCTTTTCATTCCGTCGGTCCATGTACCGAATTCCATATCCAAACCATGATAAATGGCTTGTTCCGTATTGTTGACGCCTCCCCAGTCGGAAATCACCACCCCATCGAATTTCCATTCGTCGCGCAAAATATCCTTTAGGAGATATTCGTTCTGGCAGCACCATTGTCCTTTGTAACGGTTGTATGCACCCATAATCGCCCATGCTTTGCCTTCGGTGACGGCGGCTTTAAATGCGGGTAAATAAATTTCGTACAAAGCGCGGTCGTCTACCGTTACATTCACCCCGTGACGGTCGGTTTCCTGATTGTTTAAGGCAAAATGCTTGACGCAAGCGGCTACCCCATTTGCCTGAACGCCCTGCACATAAGGAACAACGATTCGGGAAGCTAAATAAGGGTCTTCCCCCATATATTCAAAATTCCGTCCATTTAAGGGCGTACGGTAAATGTTCACGCCGGGACCCAACAAAACATTCTTGTTCCGAAAACGCGCTTCTTCCCCAATGGATTTTCCATACAAGGCCGCCATTTCAGGATTCCAAGTCGCAGCCAGACAAGTCAATGCGGGAAATGCCGTACAGGAATCGTTTGTCCATCCCGCCTGATTCCATTCGTCCCAAAATACTTCTGCACGGATGCCGTGAGGTCCATCAGACATCCAGTTTTCGGGAATGCCCAAACGAGGCGCTCCCGGAGAACTGAATTTGGATTGCGCATGCACCATTTTCACTTTTTCTTCTAAGGTCATACGAGACAATGCATCTTCTACTCTCTTCTCGATGGGTTGAGCATCGTCTAAGTAAACAGGCAAATTTTTCTGCGCCATCAGGCTAACCGCAAACAATTGCAACAGAATAAGACTGATCCCTTTCTTCATTTTATTATTTTTTTTGATAAACCCTTACATAATCAATTTCGTACGTTGCAGGTAAAGCGCTTTCATCCACACCCTGGGCTCCTCCCCAGTCTCCGCCCCATGCAAGGTTTAACTTGAGGTAAAAGGGAGCATTGAAAGGCCACGTATTTTTATTTTCCGTATTATCATTCAGAAATTCAAAATATTGTTTGCCGTCGACAAATCCCCGTATGTAATCTTGCGTCCATTCTACTGCATAAACATGAAAATCCGATTCTGCTGTAGCAACAAACGTTTCAGCGGTTTTTTGCGTACCTATGGCATGGTTATAAGCGTTGCAATGAATGGACGACGAAACCCAATTCGGACGGAAACCGACTTCTTCCATAATATCGATTTCTCCATCGCCCGGCCATGTAGTAAAATTTTTGGGCATCATCCAAAATGCAGGCCAGGTACCTCTCCCGGAAGGCAATTTCAGACGGGCTTCGAAATAACCGTAAGTCCAACTCTCGCTCGTATTCATGCGAATAGAGTAAACTTGACTGCCTACTTTCTTTGCCATAATTTTCAATGAGCCGCCGTAAATCAGCGCGCAAGTGTCTGTTCCTGCAAAACCAGCTATATAATTTTCTATTTCATGGTTTCCCCATCCTCCGGCTCCGGTTTCGTACCACCATTTTTGGGTATCTGGCATACGGAAACCTTCGAATTCGTCTTGCCAGACTAAAGAATATCCGTTAGGGACATAGCTGGGCATTTGAGTGGATTCTTGCTGTACCGTGCATTTTTTACTTGTCGATCCCGCCGTAAAAGTCAATTCTGCCGAACGGGTGGTTCCAGTATAATTAGCAGTTGCCGTTATCAAAACATTTCCGCCTCCCATCGTACCTGATGTTGGAGAACAGCTGCACCATTCGGCATTGGAAGAAACCGTCCAATCGGTATTGGTCGTAACAGTTATCTTTTGCATGGTTCCGTCGGCTTGAATGGAGATTTCGCTGGGACTAACCGACAGAGAAATCTCTCCATCTTGACTGATACTACATTTTTTACTGACCGAATCGGCTGTAAAAGTCAATTCTGCCGACCGCGCGGCTCCCGTATAATTGGCTGCGCTCGTTACCGAAATGCTCGAACTTCCTGCAATGCCTGATTGTGGAGAGCAGACGCACCATTCCGCATTGGACGAAACTGCCCAATTCGTATTGGATATAACGGTTAAATTTTGGACGCCTCCATTTATTGGAATGGCGCACTCACTCGGATTAACCGATAAATAAACCTCTCCTGTCGAAGGAGGCGGTTCCGAACTCGCAGGATCATTGGAACCGCATCCCAAAAACAGCGAAAACAGTATCACGAAAAAAGAAAATCTATTTTTCATATTCATTTTTACAAAGAAAGACAGCCGAAAAAGAACGGTTGTCCTTTTTGATTTTTAGACAGTAAAATTATTATTTTATTTAGGAACAAAAAATTAATAATCAATAAAGGATTGCATCCCCCAACGGAGAACCGGTTTTGATAGGTTCTTTCTATCGAGCTTAAATCCTTATGGATGAAATGTGAAAAATGTAAGTTGTATTTTTAGAAAATGCGTTCAATTTATTAATTTCTTCTTATTAACCTTATTTTTAAAAGCTCCTTTAGTAGCCGTAACGATCCTTACCCTCTCTCCTTCCTCCCTTATTTTCAATCAATTAATAAGGGAATAGGGGGGTGTGTGCATTATTCATTTCTACTAAGGGGCCTTTCAAAAATAAGGTTAATAAAAACGAAAAGTCTTGATATGCATGTCGTATTTTTTACATCTCACCCTTCGCGATTTTCCTTTCTACCCATTAGAAAATCTCTTTCATGCGCATGAATTCCTATATCTCTGCTAATGTTATCTCTCATCCCCTCACGCATGCAAGCTTGATAGAAAATAACCATTTTCCTTTTTCTCCTGCATCACGTTTCCCCTACTCACTCTGTTTGATATTCTAATAAATAATGGGTGTGGTTTTTTATTGGTTCCACACCCATTCATTCGTTTTATTTCTATTCTCTATGTGTTTGCAGAATAATATCCTTAATCACAACGTCTGTGTTATCCGGATTTCCTCCAAAATCAAAGACTAATTTCGCTTGGGACATATTCTTGCCGGCCATGTCAGTTAGTGCTAAAACAACATCTTGTCCAGCCGTAAGATCAATTCTTTCTGTAAAAATAAATGTATTGTCGTCATCTGCCTGCGTCAATTTCACCGTTACCTGCCTGATATCGTTTGACGCATTCATAATGACGCGGAAATCATAATTTTCGGCAGAAGTCGTTGACAAACCATCTGTTACAAATGCAATTTGATTTTGCCACTGGTCGGTAGTTGCAGTGGGGAAGCTGACAGAATATTGCGTATCATTGATAGTAAGCGTCGGATCTGGAAGTTGCACCCAACCTGGGGCATAGTAGAATGTATTCGTGAAATTTACGCCATACCACAAATTATCAGAGCTTTTCACATCAACCCAATTGCCGTTTCCTCCCTCTCCTGAAGTTTCACTGGTTAATTCAAAACACCAGATTTGAGCATTTATATCAGCGCTGTAATTAACCAATCTAATATTTGTGGGAGAGAAACTTAATACTTCATATTCTGTTTTATCCAAATCAGAGGGTGCAATTGCATAACCGAGGAACCCCTTATAAATGGTCAAGATTGTTTTGCCACCGATCGTAGTAATGTCCCATGTTGCATCCGTCGGAGGAGTATAATTCGTTGTTACAAACGAACCAGCTGTGCTGCCATCAGGAAATAAACTTCCTAACGATTCGTTCATGTGGGTATCTCCGTTGTTTTCATAAATGAATTTTCCATTGGGTTCAATGCTGTTGGGTATAAACAGGAATAAGTCGTTCATCAGTGCATCATTCTTGAAATCCCACCAAACTGTTTCACGATTATCCGTAGGATCAGGACTACGCATTGCAGTCCAAGATCCGATATGCCATTCTTTTCCGGCTACATTGGCTTTTCCACCGGTCAGGGCATATTGCAGACTGGCAGGATCGTCCTGATAAACTTTTTCATTATCGTTTGCTATAATAATCGTTTGTTCCTTGATAAACGTAGCGCCATCGGGTATTGTAATAATGCAAGTAGCTGTATAAGTTCCTGCATATACAATATATTCATGACTTCCTGTCAATGCTCCCTTTGTTGATTTATTATCGCCGAAAACGATTTCAGTCGAATAGACGGAGGTTGGCTTAATATTTAGCGCCACTTCAAAATTGTAGGTCCATTCATCGCTTCCGGGAATCATACTAAATGTGAACGAATCTTGGGTAATGTTAGATTCTCCTAAGCTATAGTTGTCATCCGGCGAACAGGCCGTCATTATTAAGGCGAAGGAGGCAAATGCCGTAAACATGAATTTTGTTATATTTTTCATAAAACTTCTAATTTATTTTTATTATAAAGCATTAATATCCCGGATTTTGAACCAATTCAAACTCGGTACCTTTGGTCTTGTCAATTTCACCTTGAGGAATAGGCAAGAACTTTTTGTTATCGTCCCACGTACGCTGTATGGGGATATTCATATCGTTTATTGAAAGTACGGCGCTAATCGATCGTCCGTTTTCGTCGCTGCCCCAGCGTAGCAAATCCCAAAAACGCAGTCCTTCGCCGAAAAATTCGCGGTGGCGTTCCAGTTTGATATTGTTCAAGGTGGCCGGAATCCGATGATTGGCATCTCCAAAGGCGCGGTCGCGAATGGCATCCAGGTAAGGTTGAGCAGCCCCTTGGCCTCCGCCTGCGGCCAGTTCAAGCTCTGCGGCATTCAGATAAGCTTCGGCGATACGATAAATACGCTCGTTGTTTTCGTAATTCAAATCGCGGTCGCCCATCGTACCTTCGTTATAACCGGTACGCGCGATGTATTTTTTGAGGAACAAGCCCGTATTCTGATAAGTGGCTGAAGTGGCAAATGGAATTACGCTGGCTTCTTTCCGATAGTCGCCCGTTTCGTTGAATATCGCATTATAGGTGGCGGCGTTTACCGGACAGAAGCCCCAACCTGCAACGTAAGGAATGATATTCATATCGCGCGCTCCAACGAAACGCGGCGTATACATACCGTAACCTCCCCATGCATTGTTCCATGATCTTCCTTCAGGTATGCGATTGACTTCAAAAATACTTTCCTTGCAAAATTCGCCGTCGCGCAAAAAAATCCATTCAATCGGATTGGTCGTGGAAGGGGCATCAACGTTAGGGTTTCTGGAGGAAAAACCGGTGAAATTGGGGGTAGCGGCCGTTGTAACCAAACCGAAGGCTCCGCTGTTGATAATGGTTTTCATATCAGCCAACACTTCAGCGTATTTCGATTGGTCTTTTTTGTACATCACTACCCGCGCTTTGGTCATCATGGCCATTGCTTTGGTAACGCGTCCCACCGGAGCCGGATTTCCTGCATTATCTTTTTCGAACAAAGGAAATTCGGGTGCAGCAATAGCGGCGTCCAAATCGGCAATGATGATCGGATAAATTTCTTCAAAACTATACTGTTTGGCAAGGAAAGGTTCTTCCGTCCACGCCTTATCGAAGTAGGGAATGTTTCCGTATGCTTTCCACAACCAATGTACATAATAGGCGCGTAAAGTAAGCATTTCCGCCTTTAATCTCGCTAAAAGGGCAGCATCTACGTCCTCTACAGCGTGGTCTATTGCGTCAAGTGCGCCGTTGCAACGTTTCAATCCTGTATAAAATATTCTCCACCAGCCGCTCGCTGTCAATGTTGGCGTAGAACGAAATTCCGCTACGCCTAAAATATAGGGTTGATCGCCTGAATCGGATCCTCCTTTGAAAACATCATCCGTACATACATCGAAAAACAGATTGACCGGCATCCATTGAGAATCGGCATAATCGTCAAACAGCATGAGTTGGTAGGCGCCCGTCACATTCTGATCGATCACGTCTACTGTGGCCGGCGCACCCGCCACCACATCGGTACTTGGATAACTCGTCAGGTAGTCATCGCCGCAGGAAGTCAAAATTCCCGCTATGGCAATCATTCCTATTATGTTATTATATTTATTCCTTTTCATATTTTCTTAGATTTTTTAGATGATTTAAAATGTGATTCCCAAACCGCAATTGAAAATGCGCGCTACCGGATAGTTACCCATAATGGATACTCCATTCTGTTTGTCTGCAATTTCAGGGTCAAAACCCCTATAATGGGTAAATGTAAGCAAGTTTTCTCCACCCACCCAAAAACGCAAGCGTTCGATGCTGGCTTTACGAGTAAAATTTTGGGGAAGCGTGTAACCAAGTTGAACGTTTTTCAAACGAGTAAAAGAACCGTCCTGAATATACAAGTCAGAAATACGCCAGTTGCTGTTTCTATCGACTCCGGTCCCTGCAAAGCGCGGATATTTGTTCGACGTTCCTTCGCCTGTCCAGCGGTCCATCCACCAAACCGGAAGATTGGCGTTGGGAATGTCTGTACGTCTTGAAATATCAAAAATTTCACAACCGTAACGGCCCTGGAAAAATACCATCAGGTCAAATCCTTTGTAATCGGCTGTCAACGTGATGCCGTACGTCCAGTCGGGGTTCGGTTTTCCAATCTTTGTGCGGTCGTTAGCGTCAATGACGCCGTCGGGAACGCCGTCCGGACCCGATAGGTCTTTGAATCGAACGTCTCCCGGTTGGGCTGTTGCGTCGTAAGCCAGATTGTATGCATCCGCTTCTGCTTGATTTTGAAGAATTCCGTCTGTTGCATAACCGTAGAAGAACGGATTTGGGTATCCGTTTTTCTGAAAGAGCATATTATCATAACCTGCGGCTCCGATTGTACCCCAACCGTGTTCGCCCGCTTCGTTACCATAATCCACTACTGTATTTTTTACATACGAAGCATTGCCTTTGATTCCCATGTTCAGACCCCGTGCCGGCGAAAAACGATACCCCAAATCAAATTCTACCCCGGAATTATCCACTGTACCTGCATTCACGTAGGGTTTCGATTGTCCGACATAATCGGGAACATCAGCGGCTTCGCGCAGCATATATTTCGTCCGTTTCTTAAACCAGTCGAACGAGAAAGAGAGCGCTCCATTCAAAAATAAAAAGTCGGCGCCTAAATCGGTTTGATGGCTTTCTTCCCACTTGATAGCTGGATTCGGCAAACGTCCGGCGCTAATGCCGTAATTCAATTGATTTCCAAAATAATAATTCAATCCGCTTTCCATTAAACTCAGGTAGGCATAATTTACTGGCAAATTGTCAGCATTGACGATACGGTCGCTCCCATTGATACCCCATGAACCGCGCAATTTGAGCGCATCCCACCATATCGGTTTTGACGATTGAAAATAGGGTTCGTTCCAAACGTTCCAGCCGAGCGAAAAGGACGGAAAAGCTCCCCATTTGTTGGAAGGTCCGAATTTAGAAGATCCGTCATAGCGAACCGTTGCCTGAAACATATACCTTTCGGCGTAGTTATAACTGATGCGTCCGAAATAGGATGCCAATTTATAGTCGTCTGTATACCCTTCGCTGTATCTTCCACCGGCGGTTGGGTCCATCCGAGCGTTGTTAATAATAGCCATATTAGTGTCGTATGCTTTCAAATCCTTGCCTCGGCCCAGCAAGTAACGATGTTCATAGTCGCGTGCGGACTGCCCTGCTAATAAAGTGAATGAATGATCATTGATTTTGAAATCGTAGGTAAGCGTATTTTCAACCTGCCGCGTAAAGCCGCGATTCATGATCGACTCTGCTTGCGTAAAGTCTGCTCTTTCATCATTGATGCCCGTTGTATTATAAGATTGAAAATAGGGAAATCGATACTGGTTCTCTCCCCAAAAAGCCAGATCAAAGCCATAACTTGACCTGAACGTCAGACCTGGCAATACGCTCAGTTCGCCCCAAAAAGTGCCTATAAATTTATCTTCGTCATACGTCCTTTGGTCCGGGCGGAGATAAATTGCCAAAGGGTTGCGCAATTCTTGGAAATTACTGGGGGAAGGCGTAAGCACGCGGCCGTTATTGACAAGTGCATACGGATGTGCTGCCAGCAATGCCTCTCCTTCCTCTTGGCTAAGATAAGGAGCCATAGTGGGCGGTAAAGCAATAGCGCTGGCGAGAGCCGAAGCGAATAAATCGTTGTTTGGAACGCTAATGGATTTTCCTCGGGAATAAGTTACATTCATTCCCACTTTTATCTTATTTAAAAAATTGCGAGTATCCGTTTTGAAGATTTCGTAATCGCTGTTTGCGCGAACGGTCCATCGGTTGTAATTCGATGCGTCGTAATTACCGCCCAGAATACCATCTTGATTGAATCGCCCCAAAGATAGAAAATAAGCTCCTTGATCATTTCCTCCCTGAACGCTTACCTGATGATCGGTTATAGGCGCATTGTTGTTAAATGCAATATCTTGCCAATTGGTGTTCGGAATTTTTCCGGAGCGAGCGTCTAAAATTTGCTGATTCGTGAAAGGAAGAGCCGAGTTGGCGTTCATATTAAATTCATTGATCATCAACATGTACTGTTCGGAATTGAACAACGGTAATTTTCTCCACGGATTTTGCCAACCCAAGTTCATTTCGTAATTGATTTTGGGTTTGCCCGCCTGCCCTCTTTTGGTAGTGATTATGATTACGCCGTTACCGCCTCTCGAACCATACACGGCTGCCGAAGCCCCGTCTTTCAACACTTCCACTGAAGCAATATCGGCAGGATTCAGATTTTTGATGCCTCCGTCGACGGCCATTCCATCCACTATGTAAAGAGGATCGTTATTGCCAGTCGTTCCTACCCCGCGAATGCGAACGCTTACATCCGATCCTGGCGATCCCGAATTTTGTGTCATGGAAATGCCGGATACTTGTCCGTTCAATACATTTTCGATGCGCGAAGCGGTCAATTTTTCGAGATCAGACGCTTTTACGCTGCTGATAGCCGCTGTCGTTACGCTCTTCTTCTGAACGCCGTATCCGATTACGACCAATTCGTCTAATACTTTCTTCGATTCGCCCATAGTGACCTTCATATCGGAAGCGGCCGAATGTTCCACCGTCTCATATCCGATATAGGAGAATCGCAGAGTGGTACCTTGCGGAACATTAAGGGAGAAATGTCCATCCACGTCCGTTATCGTCCCGTTGGTAGAACCTACTTGCAAAACAGTTACGCCGATGAGGGCTTCGCCGTCGGGATCTGTCACGATCCCTTTAACATTCAGATTGTTTTGGGCAACAGCAGAAAGTGAAACCGCCGCCCAAAAAATCAACAAAAAAAGGAATTGTTTTTTTAAAAAGCACATTTTCATGATATTTCAATTTAAAATTAACTAAATGCTATTTTAATAAAATTATAAGGCGATAAATTATAGTTGGATAATTTTTTATGTTTTTATGTCTTTCTTTCTTATGTCTTTCTTTCATGTACATCTTTCTTATTTTTTTACAGTTGTTTTCTTCGTAATTCATTCGAACAAATATACTATTTTTAATGCTTGTTGTTTTATTTTATAATAAAAAAAGTAGTATTGGCATGAATTTAACTTGCTGTTTAACAATATTTTTGTCTTTTAGACCAGGTAGAAAAAAGTAGTAGAAAAAACAGAAATTTAGGATCAAATCTGCTGTCCGCAAACTGGAGTTAACGGTTTGTCTGGCGTTATCACGCAGTGACGAGGCGTTCAGGAGATTGCTGGCCTTCGCTGCGCTACGCCTGCAGTAGCAAACTCCTTAAGGCGGGCCGTAAAAAATGCGACAGATGTATCCAATTTTTTTCGTTCTTTTATTAACCTTATTTTTGAAAATTCCTTTACCCTTAGTAAAAGAGGATAACGCATATGCCCCTTCCCTTTATTTTCTTATGAATTAATTGAAAATAAAGGAATAAGGGAGAATTTCAAGAGGGCTTGTCAAGGGCTATTAAGGGAGCGTTTGAAAATAAGGTTCAAGAATTTGAAAATTCCCTTACCCTTAGAAGAGGATAACACACTTATTCCTTTCCCCTTATTCGCTTATGAATTGATTGAAAATAAAGAAATAAGAGAGAATTTCATAAGGTTCAAGGTTAATAGACAAGAAATTGATTCATTGAACCTGTTTTTTAAAAAATAAACTTACATTTTTTCCTTCTTAAGGGCACATCGAGTGCGCTTTGACAGGAGCCTTTCGAAAATTAATCAAAAGAAAATGTTTATTTTCTTCCATAAAAAAAGAAACAATAAAAGTTATTATCTTTGTATCAATATCATTTCAAATAACGATCTGACAGATCGCTTTTTGTGAAAAATAACTGATTTATGATTTACGATTTTGAAACATTGCAAAAATTCTATTCAGCGTTTGCCGAAAGAGTAGAGAAAGCGCGCGAAATAATCGATCGTCCGATGACGTTGAGCGAAAAAATTTTAATGGCTCATTTATTTGATCTGGAGCAAGGACGCGATTACAAAAGAGGTATTGATTATGTGAATTTTCGTCCCGATAGAGTAGCGATGCAAGATGCGACGGCACAGATGGCTTTGTTGCAGTTTATGAATGCGGGACGAAAAACTTCGGCTGTACCGGCGAGCGTGCATTGTGATCATTTGATTCAAGCCGACCAAGGCGCCAAGTCCGATTTGGAAACGGCTAATCGGAACAACCGCGAAGTGTATGATTTTCTGCAAGCGGTATCCAGCCGGTATGGAATTGGTTTTTGGAAACCGGGAGCCGGAATCATTCACCAAGTGGTATTGGAAAATTATGCCTTTCCGGGGGGAATGATGATTGGAACCGATTCGCACACGCCTAACGCGGGGGGATTGGGAATGATTGCCATTGGCGTGGGAGGTGCCGATGCTGTCGATGTGATGAGCGGAATGGAATGGGAGTTGAAGATGCCCCGACTGATTGGCGTGCGGTTAACCGGCCAGTTGAAGGGTTGGACTGCTCCCAAAGATCTGATATTGAAATTAGTCGGAATGTTGACAGTGAAAGGCGGAACCAATTCCATCCTCGAATATTTTGGGGAAGGCGCTTCTTCGCTTCCGGCTACCGGCAAAGCGACCATCTGCAACATGGGAGCCGAAGCGGGCGCAACGTCTTCGATCTTTCCTTTCGACGAAAAAATGGCCGCTTATCTTCGCGCTACCGAGCGCGCGCAAATAGCCGATTGGGCTGAATCGATAGCTCCTTATTTACAGGCCGATCCGGAAGTGTTGGAGAATCCGGAAAAATATTACGATCAATGGATCGAAATCAATCTTTCGGAATTAGAACCATCGATCAATGGACCGTTTACGCCCGATGCGGCTACTCCCGTTTCGAAATTTGCCGCCCAAGTGGAGGCAAACGCTTATCCTCCTCAAGTAGAAGTGGGTTTGATTGGATCGTGTACCAATTCGTCTTATCTCGATTTGAGCCGCGCGGCATCGGTTATCCGTCAGGCTTTGGAAAACGATGTTCCCATACAGGCCGATCTGATTATCAATCCGGGTTCTGAACAAATTCGTTCTACTGCCGAACGCGACGGACTGATGGACGATTTCGAACGCGCAGGCGCTACGATTATGGCCAATGCTTGCGGCCCCTGTATCGGCCAATGGAAACGTCCTATCGACGATAATACCCGAAAAAATTCGATTGTTACCTCTTTCAATCGCAATTTTGCCAAACGCTCCGACGGAAATCCCAATACGTATGCTTTTGTGGCTTCTCCGGAGTTGACGGCCGCTCTGGCGATTGCTGGCGATCTACGGTTTAATCCTTTGACCGACAAACTAAAGACCAGAGACGGGCGGAAGATATTGTTGCAAGAGCCTCAAGGAAACGATTTTCCGACCGGAGGTTTTGAAAGAAACGACAGCGGGTATATCGCTCCCAGCAATGAAGAGGTAGAAATCCACATTGATCCGGCATCTGAACGGCTGCAATTGCTTCAAGCTTTTTCAATTCCCCGAGAAGCTGAATTGGATCGTATGCCTTTGCTGATCAAGGTAGCGGGCAAATGCACGACCGATCATATTTCGATGGCCGGACCTTGGCTTCGTTACCGCGGTCATTTAGAAAATATTTCCGGTAATTTGTTGATGGGCGCCGTGAATGCGTTTAACGGAAAAACTAATTCGGTATGCAACCTGCTCACCGGAGCGTATGATACCGTTTCGAATGTCGCGAAAAGCTATCGTTCCGAAGGTCTGTTTTCGGTCGTCGTTGCCGAAGAAAATTATGGAGAAGGCTCTTCGCGCGAACACGCGGCCATGGAACCTCGTTTTCTAAACGTGAAAGTGATTTTAGCCAAAAGTTTCGCCCGAATTCATGAAACAAACTTGAAGAAACAAGGCTTGTTGGCGCTTACCTTTGCTTCTAAGGACGATTACGATAAAATCAGGGAGGATGATTACCTTTCCATTAAAGGAATAGCCGATTTTGCACCCGGACAAACTTTGCAAGTCGTAGTTTTTCACTCCGATGGAAGCAAGGATGTTTTTCCGGCGAATCATACCTTCAACGATTTGCAAATCCGCTGGTACCGCGCGGGAAGTGCATTGAATTATTTAAGCGCTTGTAAGTAAACAATATATACATGAAAATAACAAAAGAAAACGGTTCGCTCCGAATTCCCGATAAGGTGACCATCCCGTTTATCGAAGGAGACGGCATAGGCGTTGAAATTACGCCTATTTGTCAAAATGTTGTCGATCAAGCCGTGAATAAAGCCTATAAAGGCAAACGATCGATTGAATGGAAGGAAACTTTAGGGGGAGAAAAAGCGTTTAAAGAAAGGGGCGATTACTTACCTGAGGAAACGGTGGAAATTTTCCGCGAATATCTGGTTGGCATCAAAGGCCCGCTTACCACTCCGGTAGGCGAAGGTTTTCGTTCGTTGAATGTGGCGCTTCGACAAACTTTGGATTTATATGTTTGCTTGCGTCCAGTTCGCTGGTTTCCGGGAGTGGCTTCCCCCTTGAAAGAACCGCAAAAAGTGAACATGACGATTTTCCGCGAAAACACGGAAGATATTTATGCTGGTATTGAATGGCAACAAGGTACGCCTGAAGCGCGGAAAGTTCTTCGGTTTTTGAAAGAAGAGATGGGGGTTACGCAAATTCGTTTCGAAGAAACTTCTTCTTTTGGCGTGAAACCGGTTTCGAAGGAAGGAACTGAACGATTGGTGCGGGCGGCCATTGAATATACTTTGAAAAATCGGTTGCCAAGCCTTACGCTGGTGCATAAAGGCAACATCATGAAATTTACCGAAGGAAGTTTCAAACGCTGGGGATATGAATTGGCCGAACGCGAATATTCGGACGCTTTGGCCGACGGACGGTTGGTGATTCAGGATGTAATAGCCGACGCTTTTCTGCAAAATACCTTGCTGTTTCCGGAAAGATATTCGGTGATTGCCACTTTGAATCTGAATGGCGATTATATATCCGATCAGTTGGCGGCAATGGTGGGCGGCATCGGCATTGCTCCCGGCGCCAACATCAATTACCAGAGCGGCCATGCCATTTTTGAAGCGACTCATGGCACGGCGCCCGACATTGCCGGAAAAAACAAAGCAAATCCTTCTTCCCTGATTCTTTCGTCGGTGATGATGCTGGAATACTTGGGATGGAAAGAAGCGGCCAACCTGATTACCGGCGCAATGGAAAAAGCTTTTGCCAATGGAAAGGCTACGCACGATTTGGCTCGTTTTATGCACGGCGGCCAATCACTGGGTTCTAAACAGTTTGGCGAAACATTAATCCAGTTAATCAATTAATTACAATTAATTAGTAGTAGAATAAAAAATTTTCATTAAATAAATTTATAGACGAATGAAAAAGGAATATTTGATTTATAAGTTATCAGAATCGGTGAAAACAACGTGCAAAATTGATAACGAATTATTTGTGAAATACAATGTCAAGAGGGGACTTCGCAACGAGGACGGTTCGGGAGTATTGGTTGGCCTAACTCAAATAGGAAATGTAGAGGGCTACGAACGGTTGCCGGAAGGCGGATTGAAAGCGATTCCGGGAAAGCTCTATTACCGAGGATATGATGTGGAAGACATTGTCCATGATTTGATACAAGATCAACGTTTTGGTTTTGAAGAAGTGGCCTATCTGATGCTGTCGGGAAAATTTCCGGATAGGGAAGAATTGGGAAATTTCAGGGAATTGATCAATGAGAAGATGCCTTTGGAACAGAAAACCAAAATGAATATCATTGATCTCGAAGGTCAAAACATTATGAATACATTGGCTCGCAGTGTGCTGGAAATGTATAATTTTGATCCGAATCCAGATGATACTTCTCCCGAAAACTTGATGCGCCAATCCATTGACTTGATTTCTAAATTTCCGACGATTATTGCTTATGCCTACAATATTCTCCGCCACAGTTTGTACGGGCGGTCGTTGCATATTCGCCACCCAAGCGATCATCTCTGCTTGGCCGAAAACTTCCTCTATATGTTGAAACGGAATTATACTCCCTTGGAAGCCCGTATGCTTGACTTATTATTGGTATTGCAGGCCGAACACGGAGGCGGGAACAATTCTACTTTCACGGTCAGGGTAACCAGTTCGAGCGGAACAGACACCTATTCTTCTATTGCGGCTGGAATTGGTTCGCTGAAAGGTCCTTTGCATGGAGGAGCCAACATTCAGGTAGTAGACATGTTTGAACATCTGAAGAAAAACATTGTCGATTGGAAAAACGTCGATGAGATTGACGTCTATTTCAGGCGGATGCTGAATAAGGAAGTCTACAATCAAACGGGATTAATCTACGGCATAGGCCACGCCGTATATACTATTTCCGATCCGAGAGCCATTTTGTTGAAAGAATTGGCTCGCGACTTAGCCAAGGAAAAAGGACGGGAAGAAGAATTTGCTTTTCTGGAATTGCTCGAAGAAAGAGCCATCGAATCGTTCTATAATTTCAAGGGTTCAAAGAAAAGAGTTTCTTCTAATATCGACTTTTACTCCGGGTTTGTTTACGAAATGATTGGGTTACCAAAAGAAATTTACACGCCTTTGTTTGCCATGTCGCGGATTGTTGGTTGGACAGCTCACCGAATCGAAGAATTGAATTTCAAAAGCAAACGGATCATTCGTCCGGCTTATCGGAATATTCTGGAGGTACAGAAATACGTTCCTATTGATGAGCGGTAAAACTTTGGAATGCAGATAATGCGGATGACGCAAATAAACGCAGAATATAAAATATAAGAATCGGCGTTGATCGGCGTGATGCGCATTACCTGCATTCCGACGCGTTCCATTAAAATAGAGCCTTCAAGCTCATATCCAAACTTTTGACGGAGTGCGTCAAAGCTCCTACGGAAATATAATCTACGCCGGTTTCTGCATATTCGCGGATCGTATCGTAAGTAATATTTCCGGAAGATTCCAATTCGTATCTTCCATTGACCAATTCGACCGCTGTACGGGTATTTTCTACATTGAAATTATCCAGCATGATTCGATCGACTCCGCCTATTCTTAATACCTCGTTTAATTCGCTGAAATTGCGAACCTCTATTTCGACCGGAATTTTTTTTCTTTTTTTCCGTAAATACTCTTTCGTATGAGTGATGGCGTTCGTAATTCCTCCTGAAAAATCTATATGGTTGTCTTTTAGCAAAATCATATCGAAAAGACCAATCCGGTGGTTAACTCCTCCTCCTATTCTGACCGCTTCTTTTTCGAGCATACGCATTCCGGGAGTTGTTTTCCGCGTATCCAGAACACGGGTTTTCGTCCCTTCCAGTTTTTCTACGTATCGGCGGGTAGTGGTGGCGATTCCGCTCATGCGTTGCATGACATTCAACACCAGCCGTTCGATTTGAAGCAGCGATTGCACTTTTCCTTCTACTGTAAAAGCGATGTTTCCGGGTTTTACCTTATCGCCGTCGTGAAGCAAAATTTCCATTTTTAATTCGGGATCGAATGTAAGCATGATATGCTTAGCTATTTCTACTCCCGCCAAAATGCCTTCTTCCTTGATTATCAATTGCATTTTCCCTGTAGCAGAGGCTGGAATGGTAGCGAGCGTTGTATGATCGCCCTCGCCAATGTCTTCTTTTAATGCCAATTTTATTAGATCGTCGATTAATTCTTGTTTCATCCAATAGTTATTCTAATTTTTTTCTTTCTTGTATGTAGTCATTGTGGGAAGGATAATTTTTCAATTGATCTTTAATTTGTTTTTCAAATCCGTCGGCAAAGCGTTTTTGTTAAGAACAATACTCGTCGTTTTGTATTCTACGTAAGAAACTGAAACATACCATGTTCCTTTATAAGAATTATCAATTCCCCACGAATTTTTTACCATGTAGTACTTATTGCCGTTTTGATCGACTGCCGTACCATAGATCAACATGCCATGGTCGTCGGTAGTTTCATAATTATCGAATCCTTCTTGACGCAATTCTTGCGTAATTATTTTTTCTTGTAAGGGCGCTGTCTTCTGAGTTTGATTTTCTTTTTCTCCTATCCATCGAACTTGATCGGAGCCAGCCGTTTCGGCTTTGTTTTTGTCCTGTACCATCCCGATTCCTTTCCGGCTGAAACCTTTTTCACTCACATCAGCCGCCCATGCAACTGTATATCCTTTTTCAATGGCTGTATCAATCGCCCGCATCATTTCGTTTAACGGAAGATTGTATGAGTACGCCCATCGCCAATTGTCGGGAATTTCGAGGGGAAACGGAAGATAAAAAGGATGGTGCGTGAAAGAAGTAATGGATATATAATCTTCCGCGCGAATGCCTAAGGACTGAGCGAAACTTTGAGGCGTATATTGTTTTCCTCTGTATGAAAACGATTCGGGACATTCGCCTAAATAAGCGTCTAAAATACCGTTCAATCCCTTAAACCAGGATGAGGACAGTTTTTTATTGGGATTTTGAATGATGACGCCGACATACGCGCTTAGCAGCGAATCCAATTCGGCGTGTCTGTGCAATTCTTCCCCGTAATTCAATCCGGGTTGGATGCTGTCGGGAACAATTCCATAATATCGAATACAGTCCAATACGTCTGCAAATGATCCGCCCCCGCCAAATTGATTGGCCCCGTGCATGCGTACATACTTTTTGGCTTTGTCTTCATAATTTTTATGCACAACAAACATTTCAGACAAATCGTATTCTCCTTTTCCCTCCCGCAATAATTCGGCTTCAATTAAGCCTAAGCCTGAAAAAGACCAGCAAGTACCCGAACTGGATTGATTTTTAACAGATGTGATGGGTATTTCTTGAACGGTTGTGAACGAATATCCAGAAGTTTGATTTGTTTCTTCTTGTGCATAGGCATAAATAAAAAGGCAGGAGAAGAAAGCAGAAAGAAGATAGCGACTCATATTTAATGTATAAACCTTGATTAGTTTTCTGCAAAGTTACGAATTTTTTTCGGAATTTTTATTCTACCTTTGTAGATATCGTTTATTTATTTTTAGATTCAATACAACAAAGGCAATGGGAATAGAAAAGAAAAATTTTGAGAAAATAGTCGACGGAAAACCGGTAGAGTTGTTTATCCTTCGGAATCAAAAGGGAATGGAAATGTCGGTCATTAACTATGGGGCAAAAATTGTTTCCTTGTTGGTTCCCGATCAGAGGGGTCAAGTAAAGGATGTAGTGTTGGGAAAAAATAGCATAGAAGAATATTTGAATGATCAGGAACCTTATTTTGGAGCCATCTGCGGACGGACGGCCAATCGGATTGCCGATGGACGGTTCACTTTGGAAGGCGTTGAGTATGTTTTAGTTCAAAACAATGCGCCCAATAGCTTGCATGGAGGACCGAAAGGATTTCATGCCGTGGTTTGGGACGCTTATCAGCCGGATGAACAGACCCTGCAATTGAGTTATCTTTCCAAAGAGGGAGAAGAGGGATTTCCCGGTAATCTGAAAGTAAAGGTTGTATACCGATTGACAGAAGAGAATGCTCTTGAAATAGATTATGAGGCTGCGACTGATAAAACGACCTTAGTAAATCTTACCAATCATGCCTATTTCAATTTGTCGGGAGAAGGAGACCCTTCGATTGAAGATCATGTATTGCAAATTCAAGCCGATTCTTATTTGCCTATCAATGCTGTGGCCATTCCTTTGGGAAATCCGGAAAAAGTAGCAGGGACTCCCTTTGATCTTCGCTCTCCGCATGCCATCGGCGAACAGATCGGAGAGGATGATACGCAATTACTCTATGGAAAAGGCTACGATCATAATTTCGTTCTCAATCCGGGAGATATGGCTTTGAATTGGGCGGCGAAGGTCGTTTCTCCTAAAACAGGAATTGAGATGGATATCTATACAACCGAACCCGGCATCCAATTGTATACCGGTAACTTTTTGGATGGTAGTTTTACTGGGAAAAATGGCCACATTTATCCTTTCCGTTCTGCATTTTGTCTGGAGACGCAACATTTTCCCGATAGTATTCACCATCCGGATTATCCCGAAACGATTCTTCGTCCGGGAGAAACGTTTCGGTCGAAAACGGTCTATGCGTTTACGGTAGTTTGAATGCTCAAAGTCATTCAGTTAAGTGCAAAGCACTTCTCTGCGAAGAATTTACCCGAAGCAATCCAGAAAGCAACTATCAAAAGCAGCTATCACGGGATTGCTTCGTGTTTGAGCCTCCGACACGTTACGAGTTGCAAAAGATGCTTCATTCTACTCGGCTTTTCGCATTTTCTCGCAATTGATCGGCATAGAGAGGCAGAGCTTGTTCAAACAAAGCAACGGCATCTTCTAAGCGACCATAATATTCTCCGCCTGAGGCATTTAAATGTCCTCCGCCATGGAAGGTAGCGGCGGCAAACAGATTAGTGGGAAAATTTCCTTTGGAACGGAACGAAATTTTTACCAGTTCCTCTTCTTCCCGTATGAATGCAGAAAACACAATTCCTTCAATGCTCAACGGTATATTAACAAAACCTTCCGTATCTCCCTTTTTCCATTGAAATTCCTTCTGTTCTTCCAGAGAAAGGAAAATCAAAGAGGTATTGTATTCCTTGAAAATTTTCATTTTCTTGTATAAAACATAACCCTCCAATCGAATCCTGGATTCTGAAAAATTGCTGTATACTTTGTTGTAAATAGCATCTTTATCGATCCCTTTCTGGAGGAGTTCGCTGATGATGTAATAGATATGCGGAGAATTGGAATTGTAGGTAAATGCCCCCGTATCTGTCATCATGCCGACATAAATACATTCTGCGCAATTTTTGTCTATGTATTCAAAAAAACCCATCCGGCAAATGAAACGGAACATCAGTTCGCTGGTAGAAGATATTTCAGGATGGGAAATTGTCAGATCGCAAAACGGATCGGGAGCCAAATGGTGGTCGATCATGATTTTTTTTGCTGTAGACCGTTCCACAAGAGGTCCCATTTGTTCTATTCTTTTCAGGATATTGAAATCCAAACAGAAAATCAAATCGGCCGCTTCGATCACCTCTCTCGCAAGCGGTTTTTTCCATTCGTATACAACGACATCCTTTACCCCTTTCATCCATTTCAAAAATCCGGGAAAATTATTGGGAACCAATACATTGACTGATTTGCCCATTTGCAGGAGGAAATGATACAAACCTAAAGAAGAACCCATAGCATCTCCATCTGGAGAAACATGAGTTAGAATAGCGATTTTATCGGATCTTTCGATGATTTTTTTGGCCTTTTGGATGCTCTGTTCCGGAATAATCTTATTTAACATTGTGTTGATCTTTTGTAAAGGAGCGATAACAAGTGTGTAGGAATTGATAACAAGCGTTTATAAGCGTTCGTAGTCATTCCAGTTCACATTTCTCATATCTCCTGTTTTGTTCAGAGCATTATGGAAGGCAAATGCCGCCGCCATGTTTTGAGGCGTATGTCCTTTCTGTCCCAACTGAAGGTATTGCCGCAATAAATCTTTGTACTCGGGATCTACGCAATGTTCGATAATTATTTCCGCACGCTGAATGGGTGCGAGTCCTCTCAAATCGGCCACGCCATGTTCTGTAACCAAGATTTTAACGGAATGTTCGCTGTGGTCTACATGGGATACAAAGGGAACAATAGACGATATTTTTCCTCCTTTCGCTGTAGATGGAGTAGTGAAGATCGACAGATACGCATTGCGGCAGAAGTCGGCCGAACCGCCGATTCCGTTCATCATCCGCGTTCCGCACACATGGGTAGAATTGATATTGCCAAAAATATCCGCTTCCAGAGCGGTATTGATAGAAATCAAACCTAAACGGCGGACGACTTCCGGATTGTTGGAAATTTCCTGCGGCCGCAGCACTATTTTTTGTTTGAAAAAATCCAGTTGATGATATACTTCTTCCAAGACTGGGGTACTTAAAGTAAGGGAACAGCCGCTGGCAAATTTGACTCGCCCTTGTTTCATTAGCGTAATGACCGAATCTTGAATAACTTCTGTATAGATTTGGAAAGCGGGAATTCCTTCGTTTAATCCCATGGCTCCCAATACGGCATTAGCAATATTGCCTACTCCCGACTGAACGGGAAGGAAAGAAGCTGGAATTTTGCCCGCTTGAATTTCTGACGATAGAAAATTTGCTACATTTTTGCCAATTTGATTGGTTACTTCATCTTCTGGAGTAAAAGCGCCGATCTCATTCGGGAGGTTTGTGTCAACAATCCCTACAATCTTTTTCGGATCGACCTGAATGTAAGGAAGTCCGATGCGGTCGCTCGGTGTATACACCGGAATTTCCCTGCGGAAAGGAGGGTCGGCCGGTTCGTAGATGTCGTGGATGCCTGCCAATTCTTTGGGATGGTAAGCATTGAGTTCGATGAATATTTTGTCGGCTAAGCGTGCTATTGTAGGAGCAATTCCGACTGCCGACGTCAGGTAAATTTTCCCGTCGTCGGTAATTTGGCTGGCTTCTAAAATAGCATATTGGGGTTTGGGAAAAAATCCGTAGCGCAAGTATTGAGCTAACTCCGAAAGATGTAAATCGAAATAATTCGCTCCATGAGCGTTTAATTCAACCCGTAAATCCTTGTTGGATTGATAAGGCGTACGGAACTGAATGGCATGGGCGCGAGCCAATACCCCGTCAATAGAATCGCCCGTGGAGGCGCCCGTATAAATTCCTACTTTGAAAGGATGACCCTTTGCATGTTCTTCTTCTGCTCTTTTACTTAATGCGATGGTAATAGCTTTCGGACAGCCTGCCGCTGTAAAACCACTAAAACCAATTATATCTCCGTGAACAATAAGACTTGCGGCTTCTTCTGCCGCCATTTTACGATAAGTCATGATAAAATCTTAGATACTCCTTAATGTTTTGTTTTCGACATTTTTTTCTGAAACAATGCAAAGGTACGACTTTTGTTTGGAATTAGTATTCCTTCCTGTTAAATATTTCAGTATAGATGAACGCTTTTTTGACTTCGTCGACGTTTTCAAGGTTAAATAAGTGTATTTCAGGTTCTTCTGGTTCAAGCTGAATAGCGGTCTCTGATACTGGATTTATTGTTTGTTGATATATAGGCGATTGAGTTTTATTGACTTTACTTTCTTTCGCCTCTTTTTTTATTGTTTTTACCGATTTAATCGTTTTTACTGTATTGACTGTTTTTCTCGATTTTGCCGGTTCAACTTTTTTGGAAGGGCCAACCGCTTCGATCGTTTCAGGGAAATATATTTCTTCTCCGCCTGTATGCCCAGGTAATGTAGTCTTCGACAATTCTTCTTCCGCCTTTTTTCGGCTTGAACCTTTAATAACGGAATAAATGATGGTACCTATAATAATTATTAAAGGTACATATTCTGATAACTTATCCATAAAATATGATTAATTTTACAGCCCAAAATTAATAAAAAAAATATGAATTACCAACTATTTCCATTTAAAAATATTAGGGATGACTTCGCAGCCACCCCTAACCCATTTAACCAAAACCTTAACTATGAAAAAATTTTACGTTTTTCGAATACAAAGGTAAAGAGATTTTTGATACTGTCAAACATATTATCATTTTTTTTTACCCTTTCGTAGTTAAAGTTTGTTAATATATAACGTGTTTTTTCAACTAATAAAAAATAATAATGACAAAAGGAACAGAAATTGACTTTCAAGGGACGATAGACGACAATATAAAAAAAGTTTTTATCGAAACGTATGGATGTCAAATGAATGTGGCTGATAGCGAGGTGGTTGCATCTATTTTGCAAATGGATGGCTATAACTTGACCGAAAGGATAGAGGAAGCGGATTTGATATTGGTGAATACCTGCTCGGTTCGCGACAATGCCGAACAAAAAGTACTGTCGCGGCTTCAATTTTTTCAATCATTAAAAAAGAAAAGAAAAAATTTGCTTATAGGCGTTTTGGGTTGTATGGCTGAAAGAGTGAAAGAAGAACTGATTCAGACGCATCACGCAGATTTGGTTGCAGGACCGGATGCGTATCTGGATTTACCTCACTTGATTGGAAGTGTCGAACGGGGTGAAAAAGCCATACAGGTAGAATTGTCTACGACCGAAACCTACAAAGATGTGATTCCGTTGAAATTATCGGGCGTGAAAATTTCCGGCTATCTATCGATCATGAGGGGATGCAATAATTTTTGTTCGTATTGCATCGTTCCTTATACGCGCGGAAGGGAGAGAAGCCGCGAACCGGATAGCATTTTAAATGAATTACAAGTATTGAAAGATCAGGGATATAAGGAAGTAACTCTTTTGGGGCAGAATGTGAACTCTTACCACTATGCGAAGAAGGAAAATGACAACGAAATCAATGAAATCAATTTTGCCCGCCTGTTGGAGTTGGCGGCTTTGAAAGCTCCTGAAATGCGTATTCGTTTTACCACTTCCCATCCCAAAGATATGAGCGACGAAACTTTAAAAGTCATTGCGAGCTACGATAATATTTGCAAACATATTCATCTACCGGCTCAATCGGGCAGTTCGAAAATCTTGAAGGCGATGAACAGGAAATATACGCGAGAGGAATATTTAGACCGGATTACCGCCATTCGAAGAATCGTTCCAGAGGCCAGCATTTCGACGGATTTGTTTACCGGCTTTCCTTCCGAAACGGAAGAAGACCATCAGGAGACGCTTTCTTTGATGCGCGAAGTGGAATTCGATTCGGCTTTTATGTTTAAATATTCCGAACGTCCGGGAACTTATGCCGCCAAGCATTTGCCTGATAATGTGCCCGAAGAGACGAAAACGAGGCGTCTGGAAGAAATTATTGCTCTTCAGTTGGAGTTGTCCAAGAAGCGCAACCGAGAAGATATCGGTAAAACGGTCGAAGTATTGGTGGAAGGATTTTCCAAACGTTCCCGCGAACAATTGTTTGGGCGAACCTCCCAAAATAGAGTAGTCATATTGGATAAAAAAACCTACAGGGTAGGGGATAAGGTAAGAGTGAAAATCAAAGATGCAAGTGCGGCTACTTTGTTGGGAGAACCGGCATGACTTTTTTTGGAAAAAAGTCTATCGGTATGCGGTACTATTGATTCTGTTTTTTGGAAGCGGAAAGGGCTATGCTCAATATCGTTTGGATTACTCCCCCCGCCATTTATCGACTTTGAGGGTTGGCGCCGATCGGGAGAAAGGATTCAACGTGTTGTTTTCGTTAACGGCTTTGTGGACGATGGGATCGATTGTGGAAGATGGCCTGCGTTGGGGAGTGGGATTGACTTTATCTCAAACGTTAAGTAATTGGACTTTTGCTGTGGGAGCCGACTGTTATAAGGAGAAACGGACATTTGGTTTTGGAAACACGTTTGCCGGCTTGAAGTTTGAAAAAGAGCAAAAAGGCTTTTCTTATTATTTAACCCAATACCATCAAAGAGATGCGCAACGGTCGGGGATAATCCGGATTCGCTTGAAAAACGTTTTGATCTGTTTTGAAGACGATATTCTGGCTTATCCGCTGACTGGCTTCAAAATTCAGGATCGCTACCGGACGTCGGCTTTAGAAATACGTTATAAAGAATATCTGATTGGAACGAATGTATATACGACCGATATAGACGGCTTGACCGATTTTTCTCCAATGAATGTGAAAGGCGTTTACAAAAATGGACGACAACTTTCCAGTCCGGTTTATGTGGGATATGCTGATCGCGATCTGATTTTACGGATAGGAATCAACGATAAAGCAGGCGGATGGATAGGACAAAATGGATGGCACCGATTCCTTTTTCAAACGCCTGATTTTGTACAGGGCGATTACCGCCGTTTTTTCCTGCAAACGGGAATCGACAAATCCTATACATTATTTTAATTTTACAGATATTTATCGTATTTTTGCGTAAAAAAGGAGGTAATTTCTACCACACTTATTTATATTAGCGGTAATATTTTCCCACTGAAAAAAAATTATGAGTATAGATATAAAAAGGTGTGCATTTGTTAATTAACAGTCAATTGGATACTATGAGACAAACCATACAAATAGATATTGGTTTTGGCGATGTGATAACGCCTGCACCTATTGCGCTGTCGTTTCCTGTTTTGTTAAAAGAATGGGAAAGTCCATCCCTTTTGGCGTATTCTGCTGAAACGGTCATTGCAGAAAAGTTTCATGCAGTGATTACGCTCGAAAATTCCAATAGCCGAATGAAAGATTTGTTCGATATTTACATTTTGTTGAAAAACAATGTTATAAATGCTGAAAATTTAGCTGATGCAATTTTTTAGTGAATTAAATAAAAAACTAAAAAATAATATGTTAAAATAAAACTTATACTTTATTGCATAGATGAAGAATAGTTTATTGATCTTTTCCTGTTTTCTATGGGGGATTTCGTGTGCGGTGCGTCCAAAAAATTTTACCTATACTTATAGAGGGGAAAAAACCGGTTTGGGACAACGGATCAACCTCGACGGGTACTATGTTTCTGCTCGCGGATGCGATTCGACGTTTTATACCGTGTTCCGATTTTATCCCGATGGATTATTTGCCATTGCAACTGCAAGCGAACTTTCGCCCGCTTTGATTCGCTGTTTCGGAAATGAATCGAAAGATAAGGCGTGTAAATACTTATTAAAAGGCGTTTATCTGCTAGAAGGCGATTGGATTAAGACGCAGGTCGTATGGCCGGTGGGCAACGGATGTACTCAATTTCGCAATTACCGCATTTTGCCGAGCGGACGAATAGCAAATAGCAGCGATTATGTGGAAGCAGAATATTCCAATTTGGCGTATATCAAAAACTATCCTTCTTTTTACGAAAATCCTTGCGAACAGGAGGCGCAGTTTTATCCTTTGCTTATTATAAATGAAAGAAAATAGGCAAATAGACCTTGACGCGAACCGCTTTTCCTAAAATAGTTCCCGGAATCCAGGAAGGCATGGCTTGCAATACCCGCACCGCTTCCTGATCGAGGGAAATGTATACGCCTTGCTCTATCACAATATCGGATATGGATCCGTCTTTGTTGACAATGAAAGAACACCAGACTCGTCCTTGTTTTTTTTGGCTTACAGCCGATGCCGGATATTTTAAATTGTTGAATATAAATCGGTTTAATTCAGTATAACCTCCCGGATACTGCGGCATGATTTCCGGGTCGGCCGATACGACCTCTTCCCTCATTTTTTGTATAGATTCAGAAGAAAGGAAGTCTTCTTTTTGTTGTTCTTTGTTGCTTTCCTCAAACAGTTCGGGAATGGACACTTCTTCAGTAGGCGTTTCTGTAATGTTAAAGCCTTCATAGATTATGTGTTTCTGGGCTTTCTCTTGATTGGAAGAAGGCGGCGTATTTTCGGGTAGCGCTTCGGGAAACGCACTTGGAAAATCTTCTTTTTCAAGCTGTTGTTGTTCAATGTACAATTTGGAGAAACCTTCCCAATTGGGCGACAACGTATCGTCGCTCTTCCATTCCAGCAGAACGAATACCGAAGATAAAGCAACGATCCATCCAATCAAAAAAAATGTGGTTCGTTTATTCTCCAAATCAGCTTGCGAAGTTTTTTTTATTTCCATTTTTTACGCGCAATCATTTTGCAAAAATACAATTCTTTTCACTTTTCTCCGTTATATTTGTATTCTCAAATCGATCCATATGCATCGTTTTTTTCTTATTTTTATATTGTCCCTATTTTTATATCCGGTTTGGGCGCAGGAAGGGAAAGCGGGATTTGAGTATCTTCTTTTGCCCCAATCGGTCCATTCATCGGCTTTAGGAGGCGCCAATATTTCGTTGATAGAAAACGACGTTTCCTTGATTTTCGATAATCCGTCCCTGTTGGGTCCCGAAATGGATTTGACGTTTCAAGCCAGTTATCTGGATTATGTATCGGACATTCGAATGGGAAACGTCGTTTTTACGAAAGCTTCAGGCGAAAGAAGCGCGTGGGGGATTGGCGCTCTTTACAGTCATTATGGGGCGATGCAGGAAACTACTGAAGAAAATTTAGTTTTGGGCAGTTTAACGGCGAACGATATTTGTGGAAGCATTTTTTTTTCACACGATCTGAACGATAAAATCAGAGGCGGAATCAGCGGCAAATTTTTCTATTCCAATTACTACCATAATACGGCAATTGGTTTGGGTGTCGATTTAGGTTTGAGCTATTACGACAGCGATAGGGGATTTTCGATCGGTTTGGTAGGAAAAAATATTGGACGACAAATCAAGGCATACGAAGAAGAGATAGCGGGTTTGCCGTGGGATATCCAATTGGGGATCACTAAAACATTGAATCACGCGCCCGTTCGTTTTTCGATAACTGGCGTATATTTGAAACAGTGGAAATTAAATTCGGTTCGCGGAGGAAACGACTCTTTTTTTAAAACCTTGGGGAAACATCTCATTCTGGGCGTAGATCTTATTCCTTCAGACAATTTTTGGATTGGAGTGGGGTACAACGTCAAACGGGGATCGGATATGTACATGGAAGAAGGCAATAAATTGGGAGGATTTTCGGCGGGAGCTGGCTTGCGGCTCAAAGCCTTCAGTTTTGGTTGCGCCGTTGGAAAATACAACACAGCGGCCACTTCGTTTATGTTCAGCGTTGCTACTTCGTTTGCTGAAATGAAATTATAATACAACGAAATGAAAAAAATTATTATCGCAATCGACGGCCATTCGTCTTGCGGAAAAAGTACGATGGCCAAGGAATTGGCCCGCCAGATTGGTTATATGTATATAGATAGCGGAGCGATGTATCGAGCCGTAACTTTGTTCTGTTTGCAAAAAGGATTTTTTACCGGCGATATATTGGACAGGAAATCACTCGAAAAAGAAATTCAAAACATTCGTATTTCTTTTGTGAAAAATTCCGAAACGGGTCAGTTTGAAACTTTTTTGAATGGGGAAAATGTAGAAAAAGCCATTCGGAGTATGGAAGTAGCCGATAAAGTAAGCATCGTAGCGGCCGTAGATTTTGTCCGCGAAGCCATGGTGAAGCAACAGCAGTCTATGGGTTTGGAAAAAAACATTGTGATGGATGGACGGGATATCGGGACGGTTGTTTTCCCCGATGCCGAATTGAAAGTTTTCATTACGGCTTCTCCTGAAATTCGGGCGCAACGCCGTTGGAAAGAACTGATCGACAAGGGAGAACAAACAACTTTCGATGCGGTATTGAGCAATCTGGCTAAGCGCGACTCCATCGATTCGAGCCGTAAAGACGGCCCTCTGCGAAAAGCGGAAGATGCTGTCGTACTGGACAATTCCCATTGGACGCTCGAAGAACAAAATCAGAAATTGTTGGAATTATATCGGGAGCGATGCTAATCTGTTAGAATATACCTAATATGACTGTTGTTTCGATTCCACAATATCCCCACAATATTCTCAGAACAATGCTATTTTTTATTATCATTTCTGGTTTATTGATATTTGTAAGATGTAACAAATCTGCTGCGAAAGAATATGCAGATTCAGTTAATAAACTATGTCCATTGAAAATAAATAATAATGGAACATTAATGAATGTGGAAACGGTAAATGAAGATACATTGATGTTTAATTGTATGATTTCTAACGTTGATACAAATGCTTTGAAAATGACAAAAGAAGAATTGCTATATTTATGGACGTATGATTCTATTTTTAATCCATTGCGCAATGAAAAAATAACAGGCATTTACAGATATTATGAAAGCAATACAAGACATAATGTCTTTGAAAATGTAATTACTCCGGATGATTATCTTAACTATAAGATGGAAAACCATGCCTATCTTTATTTAAAGGCAATGGCAAATGTAATAAAAAGTCACCAATCTCTGCCTTATCAAATGGAAGATGGCGGATATTTATTAGATGTATTAGCGAAAAAGCCTGCTGTTTTAGAATATAAAATACAGCTTACGGATGTTGATATCAATGAATTGGATACTGTCAAAATGAGAAAAAATGAGGGAAATATTATAAACAAATCGAGTTTATTAGAATCTGTTATTAGACAAAACCCATACGATATGGCTCGATTATATAAAACCACATTCAGTTATTTTCTTTATGATAAAAAAGGTAATTATCTTGGTTCAGTGAGTGTAACTCCAGAAGATTATGAAGATGAGTAAATGTTTAGGTCAATGTGGAAATATGTTGGATAAATTATTTAAAACAACATTTCAATATAGTGGAATTCCTGAGTATGAAAATGAGTATTATTCTTCCAAAATTTGGATTATTAAATCCATTTATAAGGCCCAACAAAACGATAATATTTCTTTTCTGGACAGGGATTTATTATCTTGACCTTGTATTTTGATAAAAATGCCTTTTCAAGAGCATTCACTTCCTGTAGCATAAGCATTGAAATATTCTTGACCAAAAAGCTTATTTCCAGTACATTTCCTGAAGAATCAGAGTAAAAAATCATAGTGATAATCTGTCCTTTCAACTCTTTTTTCCTCTCTGCAGAAAATATTTCATCAAAAATCTTGTCATAAGATTCAATTGTTTCTGCATGCCAAACACACTCATAAGGCAAGTTTTCATTTATTTTATTAAGATGATTCTTTCTGTTTTGAATGAAACAAATCAATGTATCATACACATAGACTTGATCGCCAAAGGATTGCTCGATAAACCGCGCAGGTTGCATATTGGAATTCTGAGCCTGATTGGGGCGGCAGAATCCAAAAGTTAAACAAACGGTAGCGAATAAAAAGATTTGCATTGTTTTCATATCTCGCCTCTCAAAAATTTTCTGTAATGAGATAAAATCAAATTAAAGATCATCCGGCAAAACGATTACCGCCTTGCCGGACAATAAAAACCGTTCTACTTACTTTAAAATAATTAAAGCCATCCCTTGTAAGTTCCAAAAAAAAGATAAGATTTCTTTTCTGGACAAGGATCTATTATTTTGACCTTGTATTTTAATAAAAATTCCTTTTCAAGAGCATTCACTTCTTGTAAAGTAAGCATTGAAATATTTTTGACTCTAAAGCTTACTTCCAGTATATTTCCTGAAGAATCAGAATAAAAAATCATAAGAAGAGTCCGTCCTTTTAATTCTTTTTTTCTTTCTGCAGAAAATATTTCGTCAAAAATAGAATTATAAGATTCTATTTCAGATAGATGCCAGTCACAATAATAAGGCAAATTTTCATTTTTCTCATCAAGATGATTTTTTTTGTTTTGAATGAAACAAGTCAAGGTATCATACACATAAACTTGATCACCAAAAGATTGCTCAATAAACCGCGAAGGTTGCCTATTGGAATTCTGAGCCTGATTGGGGCGGCAGAAGCCAAAAGTTAAGCAAACCAGAACGAATAAAAAGATTTGTATGGTTTTCATATCTTCTCTTTCAAAAATTTTCTGTAATGAGATATACTCAAATTAATGATCGTCCGGCAAAACGAATCCCGCCTTGCCGGACGATCAAAACCATTCCGCTTATTTTAAAATAACTAAAGCCATCCCCTGTAAGCTGCAGTAAAAAGATAATATTTCTTTTCCGGACAGGGATTAATTATTTTAAACTTATATTTCAAAAATGCATTTTCAAGGGCA
>WRFY01000106.1 GCA_009783445.1 Candidatus Azobacteroides sp.
TTACCGCCGACCAAACCCCGACTATAGTCCCTTGTTACTTTATGGGTACGATTGAGTCCGGCCAAACGAAGACTTATTCCGTTGATTTTACAATGGATGGCAACGAAGACGCGGGCGGACTTGTCGGCAACTTGGCTATTCGCGGACAGTATGGCACCCACGACTTCGTCATCAATACGATTGTGATTACGGACGCCAAGGGCAAAGTGCTGGTGAACTATGATAAGAGCGGCAGTGAAGAAACATGTAAAATTATTTCGGACTTTTCCCAACTTGACAGAGCCGACAATGGCAACCAACTCACCCAACAAGGTTGGTTGGTAAGCGGAATAATGGACGACATCGCTGCGGCCAAATATTTGGTAATCGAAACTGAAGGTATTGGAGATAACGCCGATGGTTTCGGGGGACTTCACCTTGTTTTTCAAGGCAATGATGGCGATCCTGCAAATATAACTATCGACTGGACAGACAGAGCTCTTAATGGCAACTTTGTGAATTTTCCTCGTGCAGAAGGAAAAAAGGTAAGCATTGCCATTGATCTTCAGAATGTAATCGGCGACCAGTATGATGATTTTCTCCAATGTACAAATTGGGCAAGATTCATACTGGCTTATTATGGCGGAGCTTCAGCATTTGAAGGTCTTGCATTAACGAATGCATATCTTACCAAAGACTTTGACAAACCCGAAGGTGCGGTCGATTTAAGTGGTGGAACAGACTGGGGATTCGTATTTGGAGGTTATGTAGATTGCGAAGGTACGCATACCAGTATAAAGACAGTGAAATCGGCCACAGTTTCTTCTGTTTACAACACCGATGGCGGAATTATCGTGAATGCAGTTAACGAAAAAGTTTCCATTTATGGAATTGACGGACGTTTGGTGAATCAAGTAACGGCCAACAACAACTTTATCGCCTTGTCGCAAGGTCTGTATATTGTGAAGGTAGGCGCTGCAAAACCAGTGAAAATATTCGTAAAATAAAATATTTTCTAAGTTTATTTTTTTTATTGATGGAAAAAGTCCCAGATTCGTCTGGGGCTTTTTTTTGTCTCCATCTGCGAACGCCGCCTATAAGGTGAAATGCAAAGCCATACAGGCATCCAAATCTTTTTCGTGCTTTTTATTAACCTTATTTTTGGAAGTTTCCTTAGCGACAGTTCAATTGATCAATTCCTTTTTATTAACCTTATTTTTGAGGGGTTCCCTTAGTAGCCGAGGATAACGCACATCCCCTCCCCTCCCTTATTAATGGATTGAAAATAAAGGAATAAGGTAAAATATCAAGGGGACTGTCAATGGCTACTGAGGGAGCCTTCGAAAAAATAAGGTACACGGTTAATGGACAAGGAATTGATCCATTGAATGTATTTAAAAAAAATAAACTTATATTTCTTACAGTCCACCCATAGAAATGGGGCTTGCTCCCATTCCTGCCTCATCACCACCGCCATCCAGACTATCGCAAAAAATGGTGGGGCAATTCATGCAAAAATAAAAAAATGTACGTATTTTTGCCAAGACATTCAGGTAAAAAACCAAATTGAGGAAAAAGAGAAATTATTTCTTTAAATTTAAATTTTCTAAAACGTAGTGATTAAAAAGGGGAATACTGATGCCCAAAAGTAAGTACAACAAACAACAAATTGTATGAAAAAAAGAGTTTTTGGAAAGAGATTGGCAGTTTTGTTAGGCTGCTTTGTTTTTGTTTGTGGAGGACTTCAGGCGCAAAACACGTTTGCAAAAGGAGACCAAGTAATCAATTTAGGAATCGGGCTGGGAACTTACAGTGGAAAAGGATATGTAATCACTGTTCCCCCTATTGTAGGATCGTTTGAGTATGGTATTAAAGATCATTTGTTCGACGACAAATCTTCTTTGGGAATCGGCGGTTATATCGGTTACATGGGCGACAAGTTAGATGTGGCCGCATTTCAATGGAAATTCAACCATCTGTTTATTGGCGCAAGAGGAGCACTTCATTATCAATTGATTAACAAATTAGACACGTATGCCGGATTAATGTTGGGTTATGAAGTGGTTAGCGCGAACTCGCATGAAGGTTTTTCGTCTCCTATCGGCAGCGGTTTTTCGTGGGCGCTTTATGCGGGAGGCCGTTATTATTTTACGGATAAATTTGGCGTTTTTGCCGAAGTGGGATATGGGGTTGCAGCCTTACAATTAGGCGTTGCCTTTAAATTATAGAACAGAAATCCGTAATATAGGCATCAAAATTTTTTTCGTTTTTTTTATTAACCTTATTTTTGAAAATGTTCCCTTAGTAGCCGATGATAACACGTATAATCCCCTCCCTTATTCCCTTATTTTCAATTAATTCATAAGGGAAGGATTATATATATTATTCTTGGCTATTAAGGGAGCTTTCAAAAATAAGGTTATCGGTTCGATATTTCCTCCGCCGAATTCCATTCAAAATTCCAATACAGGCGATCAGCAACAAAGGCGGAAAAATAACATTGATAAAAACCACTTGCGGGTAATGCTCCTGCAAGGCTTGTTTATTTAACAATTGCATTTGCAACGATTTAGCTTTTAAAGTAGAAACGCCCACCGTATCTGTCAGGTAATTGACGCAATTCAATAGGAAATCTTTATTGGCAAAAGCCGTTTGCGAATAGGCATCGTAATCCTGCAAATCGTGGATTATTTCGTCCGAAGCGACTACGATCATTTGAGCCGTCGGTTGGCTTTCCGCTAAGAAAACGTCGCCGTTTTTGGCAAAAAAAGCGCTTCGGTTTTTAAATGCAGAGGTAAAAGGAGCGTGCAGCAAGGCGGCTACCGGAAAATTCGATTCGCTGAAATACTGCTTATCCGGCTTTCGGTCGGTTTCGGCAAAGCTTATGGAAGCCGGAACGGTTAAAGTATGCGCATGCGGCGAGGAAGTCAACAAAATTTCCTTCCGCTTAGCGCCATCGCCAACAAAAGAAAGGACGCTTGCAAACTCCGTTTTCACCCAAGACAAACCTTTGGTTATCTCTGCCGCAGGAGCTGGAACCAGCAAAGGCGAATAATACCAGGGTTTGGAAACATAGTCCGTTTGACCGGATTCGTTCTCGACTGCCACCGGGAAGAACAAACATTGCGCGTCTTGCAACACCACCGGATCAATCCGAATGCCGTAAGTAAAGAACAAATCATTCAGATTCAAATCATTGGCCATACTTGTCGTTTCGCCTTTCTGAACCAGTTCGTCCCGCGAATGTATTTTCACTCCGTTGACCAACCACAACAATTTTCCGCCCTGCATCAGGTACTGATCCAATACAAACTTGTCGTTTTCCGAAAAAAGGGTTTGGGGTCCTGCCACAATCACCAAATCGTAGATATTCAATTCATTTGGACGACCGGAGAGTTTTCCTCGGTCAATGGTATATTCGTAACTCAAGTAATCGGTGATTTCGCTAACCGACGCTTCCGGCCATTCGTCTTGTCCTTCCAAAAAGGCGATGCGTTGAGGCTTTTTGTTCGTAATCAATTGAATAGCATGGGCAAACTGGTACTCCAGCATTTCGCGCGACAAATTCAGATTTTCTTCTCCCGAACGTCCCATGGAATGAACTAACAATGGAACCGGAATTTGGTTTTCGCGGGAACGGATCAGAGCATAAGGGAAAATGACGTTTTGCGTGATTTTTCCGTTAGCCGTCCTTTCATTAACAGAAATTCCTTGTATGCCCTCTTCTTTCAATCCGGCGATGAAGTCTTTTTTCTGCCGGTAGGGATCAACCAATTGATAATCGATTGTTTGAGGAGCTTGCGTGCTGAAATCGTTCAACAAATTTAAGGTAGATTCCTGCAAGCGCCTGAACCCCGGAGGAAGCTTGCCCGTTAGGTAGATTTCGACATGCAAAGGACTTTCTATGCGTTTCAAAATGTTTTTGGAAATGGGGCTGAGGGTGTATCTCTTGTCTTTTGTCCAGTCGAAGCGAAAAGAAAAACAAAGACCGAGCAGGATGAAGAGGAGGAGGCCTATCGGGACTGCCCATCGCTGAATGTTTGTAAACGAACGCTGGAAAGAAAGCAGGGAAGGAACAATCAAAGCCGCCGCAATCCAAGAAATCAACAGAAAATAACATACATCCTGCGTTTCGATTAATCCGCGCCGTACCGACTGGTAATGGTACAAAAAACCTAATTTTTCCATTCCCGCTAAATTGAATCCATAATAGAAAAACGAACACAACAGCATGCCGATTATCAATGCAATCAGCTGATTGGACGCAAGCGATGAAGCCCAAACGGAAAGACAGACAAAAGCCCATACCAGAAACAGCAAACCGATATAAGAAGCGGCAACGGAACCCCAATCGAGGTTTCCAACTGGATTTCCATAGAAATAAATGCAAACCGCGTAAAGCAAAGTCGGGAGAATGGCGGCCGCAACCGTAAGGCTTATGGCTGCGATTTTTGCTGACGCTATCGCCGAAAGGCTGACCGGTCGGCTTCGCAACAAGGTGAATGTGTGCATTCTCTTTTCTTCTGCAAAAGAACGCATCGACAAGGCCGGAATCAAAAACAAAAGCAGTATCGGGGCGATATTGAAAAACGGCGACAAAGCGGCATATCCGTTGTCGGGAATATTGTATTCGCCGGGGACGATCCACAGCAAACAGCCGCTAATCGCCAGAAACAGAAACATAAAAATAATTCCCGACAGGGAATAAATACTCGTCCGGAGTTCTTTCGACAGCAAACAAGTCCAGGACTTATATTCCTGTTTCCAATCCATCGTATGCAATCAATACATTTTCCGGCAGGGTTTTTTGCACGGTTTCGTGCAAGCCGAATGTGTGGCTGACGTGAATAAGGTACGCTCTCTTGGGCTGAATGCGTTCGATATTTTTCAAAGCATCGCTCAGCGTTTCGTGCGAAATATGTTCCCGCTTCCGCAGAGCGTTAATCACCAAAACGTCTAAGTTTTGCAGTTTCGCAAACTCTTCTTCCGGAATCGTTTTCAGATCGGTCAGGTAAGCCAGCTTTCCGATTCGGTAGCCAAAGATCGGCAGGTTTCCATGCATCAAGCGAATGGGAACAACCTCTATGCCTTTCACCTGAAACGGTTTATCCTCAATGGTATGAATCCGCAGATTGGGAATGCCCGGATATTTATTTTCTCGGAAAACATACGGAATCCGCATTTGAATCGCATTGGCCGCATCGCTTTTCGCATAGACGTCCACAAAAGAATTGTCTCGGCAAAAAGCGCGTAAATCGTCCAATCCGCCCACATGGTCGTAATGTTCGTGCGTAATTAATACGCCGTCTAATTTTTCGATGGCATTCTTTTTAAACATTTCCAACATTTGCATCCTGAAGTCCGGGCCGCAGTCAATCAATAACTGTTTTCCCTCTATTTCCAGCAAAGCGGAAGTTCGGAAACGCCAATCTTTTGGGTTGGTAGAAGTGCATACTTCGCATCGGCAGCCGATTTCAGGATTGCCGGTGGAGGTGCCTGTCCCTAAAAAGCGTAATTTCATGCAATGTTACTTATTCTATTTTTTTCAATTGTTCATCGTAAAGCCCCACCAGCAAACTATTTCCATCCTTATCCACTTTCAATCCTCCGTATTTAGCGTCGTCATATTTTTCCGCTAATCCTTCCTGAAAAAAGAACGATTCGGCTCCAAGACGTATTTCGTATTTTGCATTCCTGTATTTGATTAACTGTTCGCCGGCGTCCAAAGGCGTTTTGTGTTCCTGAAGCCTGATTCCGTTTGCGACTCCATCGGCCTGCAATCGAACCACGCAGTAGCCGCGTTCGGAAGGAATGGAATCGAAAGATTGGCCTATCTTATATCGCAAAGACAGGTAATCGCCTTGCATCAGCGAACGCGGATCCACCGGCGCCAATTCCAGCAAAATCAATTTTCCTTCCTTCAAGAGGCGTTCTTTTTCCATTACCGAACGATTGAAAAATACAAGCAATACGATTAAATTCAACAAAATGAGTATCCATTTATATTTTTTCATCTACTTTTAGTTTTGAACGGGTGAATAACAGGTAAAATACAATAAACAGGATTCCGGACAAACACAAGAATCCCGATTTGACCAGCAAGGTAAAGTGAAGGTCGTAGTAATATTGTATGATAAAATAAATGAACGATAGAATACTCACGTAGAATCCGCCTTTATAATTCGCTTGAAAACTCAGCAGAATAATCAGAATTGTACCCGAAAGGGCGGGAGAGTAGGCAATCAGTACTAACAACAGAAAAGCCGCTGCATAAATGAGGCTTTGCTTCTGGATGGATTTGACCTGAAATAATTGGAGCAACTTGGAAATTAAATAGAGTATCAACGCCGACGGAACTATAGACGAAATCCACACCCATTCTGGATTTAAGAAAGCTCCCGATTTGATGGAAACGTTTCTCATAAGGGTAGTCGCTATCCATCCGACCAGAAAAGATACTGTCAATCCGCTCCGAATGGGATTGTATATTCGAGCAAAGTTTGGACTATGAGTGATCCATCGAGCTTCTTTCCAAAAGAAAAGGCTTATTATTCCGGCTAAGACTGAATGATGAATAAAAATCCAGTCGTAAGCATTGTTTATAAAAAACAAAGATAGGCAGCTTCCTACCAATATGTACACGGAAACAAAAGACAGAATATACGTCCGAATCAAGAACAGGCTGGCAAGAGACAGAACGATGAAAACCATGCACAGAATATTTTCCTGTTCCCCGCAAGCGTATCCAATCAGAAAAAATCCGCTGAGGAAGATCGGAAGGCTTAAAGCATCGGACAACAAACTGTCGGGATATTTTAGGTTGCATCCGATGGCCCCTGCGATAAATATTGCTCCAAAAATCATCAATAGAACAGATGATTCGCCCCACCCGCTCAGAAAAAAGAGAAACAGAATGGCGATTGTAGCCAAAAATCCGCCCGCAATGGATACTATTTTGATGATCGCATTCGGCTGGTTGAGATAATGTTGGGCGTATGCTTCGACTGTTTTTTCTTCATCGCAGGCAAATACTTTTCCCTCTCTTTGTCCGATCAAACGAATAACTTCTCGGATATGTTCTTCATTTTTCATTTTCATCGCTTCATTTTTTCATTTTTCCATTTCTTTTGAAGGCGGATAAGAGCGAATAACATCCCTGTAATGCAGACAATGACAAACAGGGAAAGGAAAACTTCTCCCTCCACGCTAGAAATAAAAGTCTCCGCACAAAAAGAGAAAAGTACCAAAAGAGCGCTAAAAGAAAGAATTGCCGGATAAAATATGTTTTTTTTCTTCCATCCATATCCCATTCCCAGTAAATACAAGAAGACGGAAGATAAAGCCAATATCCCAAAGGCAATTATGTCGCCTTCCAGTCCAGTCCAGATGCCGATAATCCAACCCGCCGTCGAAAAATAAACGGCCGCTAAAGTGACCGCATATAAAAACCAGGCCGGTACGGAAATCCGTTTTTTCCGCTTGGAAAGCCAGTGAAACAAGACTGTTGCCCCGCTGTCGAAAAGAAATAAGACAGCATAAACAAAAACGCTCGGCCAACCGGTTTCCTGTCGTGCATACAACAACCATGTAGTATTGATCAAAACAATGAAAATCAGCCACAAAGGAGGAAACTGGGACACAATTACCCACACGGTGATGAAAATCGTCCAGTTCAAAAAGAAATCGGAAGCGTCGGCGCCGGTCTGGTAGATTTGACCAAATACCGCAAACAAAGCGCCTACCAGCAAAGAAGCTCCGGTCAATACAATTTGTCGGATAGGAAGAGAAATTCCCGGATACAACACGACTGCCGCAGAAGCAGCTACTAAAAATTGCATTATTCCCATTTTGGCAAATTTGTCCAAATCTTCCCAATTGTATGCAAAAAAGAAGATTACTCCCGATACGGTGAAACCCCCTCCCAAGCTGATAAAAAGTATTTTTAAAAATCTTTGCCAGGAAGCGGCCGAAGAATAAACATAGTCGTTCAAAATTTTGTTTGCTCCGGTTTCCGTCCACTTGCTGTTTTCTGCAATGAGATGAATGTCGTCTCTACTTATTTTTAATTTTTCCACAAGCCTGTTTTTTTATTTGGAACGCAGACAACATTTATCTTTATTTATCTTTTCGTTGTCTGCGCGGATCATTATTTGCAGAATCTGCGTTTCCTTAATGCTTGCAAAGATACAAAATTCTGTTCAGCGGAGTTTTTCTTTCAGGAATTTTCCCGTATACGAACGATTATTTTGTGCAATTTCTTCCGGCGTTCCCGCTCCGATCAGATATCCGCCTTGATCGCCTCCCTCAGGGCCTAAGTCAATGATGTGGTCAGCCACTTTGATCACGTCTAAGTTGTGTTCAATGACCACGATTGTGTGTTGGCGGGCGATTAAGGCATCGAATGCCTTCATCAGGGTTTTAATGTCGTGAAAATGCAAACCGGTAGTCGGTTCGTCAAAAATAAAAAGCGTAGGCAATGCTTTCTCTTCGTTTAAATGATAAGCTAATTTGACTCGCTGGTTTTCTCCTCCGGAAAGCGTAAACGAACTCTGTCCCAATTTGATGTAGCCTAAGCCTACCTCCTGCAAAGTTTGCAACCTTTTGACGATCTTTTTTTCCTGACTTTCCGCTCTTTCATTGAAAAATGCAATGGCTTCATCGATAGTCATATTCAGGACGTCGTAAATATTTTTGCTCCGGTATTCCACATCCAAAACTTCTTGCCGGAATCGTTTTCCGCGACAAGATTCGCATTCCAATACCACGTCGGCCATGAATTGCATTTCGACCGTAATAACTCCCTCTCCCTTGCACTCTTCGCATCTTCCTCCTTCTACGTTGAAAGAAAAATAAGCGGGAGTAAAATGCATCTGTTTGGCCAAAGGTTGTTCGGAGAAGAGTTTGCGTATTTCGTCATACGCTTTGACGTAAGTGGCTGGATTGGAACGGGACGAACGGCCAATCGGATTTTGATCGACAAATTCGATGTTTTTGATGAAATCTAAATCCCCCGAAATTCCGTTGGCTTGAATCGGCGAATGGACGCCGTCTTGACGCCATTTCAAAGCCTGATAAAAAACGTCGCGTACCAAAGACGATTTTCCCGAACCGCTGACCCCGGTGACTACTGTGACCACATTCAAAGGAAAACGAACGTCGATATTTTTCAGGTTATTCATTCTCGCGCCCTGTATTTCAATGTAATTGTTCCATTTTCTACGCACTTTCGGAACTTCAATTTTTTCTTTTCCGGTCAGGTATTGAACGGTATGGCTTTCGCTGGTATAATCTAATTGGCTGACGTCTCCCTGGTAAACGACCCGGCCTCCATTCTGTCCTGCATCCGGACCTATATCAATAATGTAATCGGCGGCGCGGATGATTTCCTCGTCGTGTTCTACCACCACCACGGTGTTTCCCAATTCTTGGAGTTTTCGTAAAACATGGATTAACAAATTGGTGTCTCTCGCGTGCAATCCGATGCTCGGCTCGTCCAAAATGTAGAGCGATCCCACCAAACTGCTTCCCAAGGAAGTGGCTAAGTTGATCCGCTGGCTTTCCCCTCCGGAAAGCGAAGAAGATAACCGGTTGAGCGTCAGATACCCCAATCCGACTTCGCTCAGGAATAGTAAACGGCTGTTGATTTCAGTCACTAACCGTTTGCCAACGGTTGTATCGTATGGGTCTAATTTCAAGTTTTCGAAAAACACTTTTAGCCTACTGATGGGCATATCCACCAGATCGGCGATGGTACTATCATTGATTTTTACATATAAAGCGTTGATTTTTAGTCGTTTTCCATGGCAAGCAGGACAAGTCACCTTTCCTCTGTAACGGGAATACATAACCCGGTACTGCACTTTGTACATGTTTTCTTCGACAAATTTGAAAAATGCATTGATTCCTTTTACCCGCTCATTTCCCAGCCATAATAAATTTTTTTGTTCCTGCGTCAATTCGCAATAAGGACGATGGATGGGAAATTTGTATTTGGAAGCGTTCCGGATGAATTCCTGTTTCCATTCGCTCATTTTTTCGCCTTTCCAGCAAACAACCGCATCTTCATACAAGGATAAAGACTGATTGGGTACCACCAACTCTTCCGAAATTCCCATGGTTTTACCAAACCCTTCGCAAACGGGACAGGCTCCTGCCGGACTGTTGAAATTGAACATTAAATCGGACGGCTCTTCGAATTCGATTCCGTCGGCTTCGAATTTTCGGGAAAATTCGTTTGTTACAGTTCGCCACCCCGTATGAAAACGAAGAATGCAATAACCGTTCCCTTCATAAAAAGCCGTTTCAATCGAATCGGAAAAACGGGAAATAACGGCAGTATCTTTGGATGCGGCTAAACGGTCGATCAACAAATAGATTTGGGATGAATTCAGCAACTTTGGTTCGTTGATCACTTCGTCGATCCGGTAAATCTGGTCTTTGATTTCTACGCGGGAAAATCCTTCTTTCGCGCGTATTTCCAATTGTTCGCGGATCGTCCGCGTTGCCGTCGGTTCTATTTTCGTCAATAAGGAAATGCGCGTCCCTTCGGGATAAGCCAACATCGCCCGGACCACATCGCCGACTTGATTTTTTTTGACCACTTTTCCCGAAATAGGCGAGATGGTTTTTCCGATCCTTGCAAAAAGCATGCGCAAATAGTCGTACACTTCCGTAGAAGTGCCTACGGTAGACCGTGGATTCCGCGTATTCACCTTCTGTTCGATGGCTATAGCGGGAGGAATCCCCTTGATGAAATCCGTTTCCGGCTTGCTCATCCGCCCTAAAAACTGGCGCGCATACGCAGAAAGACTTTCCACGTATCGTCGTTGTCCCTCAGCATATAAAGTATCGAAAGCCAAAGAAGATTTTCCCGATCCCGATAATCCGGTGATAACAATGAACTTGTTACGCGGAATTTCTACGTCTATATTTTTGAGGTTGTTTACTCGTGCGCCTTTTATGATAATATTTGATTCTATCGCCATGCTTTTTATTTCAAAACACAAATAATTTGCAAAGGTAAGAATAATATTGGAAAAAAGGCAATCGCAAGCAGTCCGTCACAGCGACAGAACCTCCATACACATACGGGCATTGTGATAGGGGCACTTCCAAAATCCAGCTTTATCGTCCGTATGGTTTTGCCGGCCATCGGGATAGGCGCTCCAAACCCATTCTCCGTTTTTCTTGTCCAAAATATGCCGCTGGATATATTTCCAGCAGTTTTTGGCTATTGTCAAGTATTTAGGGTTTCCTGAAATCAAATAAGCATACGAAGAGCCGACTACGGTTTCCCCTTGAATCCACCAATGACGATCCCTGTCGTAGCCTTCGCTTGTTTTTTCGTAAATCATGCTTCCATCCGGTTGCAGTCCTTCATAAGCGGCTTCCACAATTTCGATCGACAGCGGTTGTACCATTTCGATCCATTCAGGATTGCCCAATGTTTGAGCGGCTTCATAAAGCAGCCAGGCTGCTTCTATATCGTGTCCATAGGAAACAATATCGAACTGAGAGCGCCATTCCCAATCGAAAAACAAATCCAAATGTTTGGTTTTGGGATTGACAATGTTTTGGCAGAAATTCCGGATCAATTGAGTTTGCGCTTTGATCAAATCCGGATTTTTCCATACCCGCAAAAGATTGGTATAAGGTTCTAAAATATGCAAATGGGTATTCATAGATTTAGGCGCATTGGCGTCGTGAGCGCTCAACCGCATGTCGTCGATGGGTTGCCAATAGCGATCCAAAGCTTCCACATATCCTCCGAAACGGGGATCATAGGCTTGTTTTTCTATCAGATTAAAAATCCGGATAGATTCTTCCAAGGCTTTTGTCTGTCCGGAGGCTCGGTAGAATTCGGAAAAACCGTAGAGAGCAAATCCTTGCGCATAAATTTGTTTGCGCGTATTGACCGAATTTCCCCGATAGTCTAATTCCCAATAAATTCCGCCCTCTTCCTTGTCGACGAAATGATCAAGCAGGTAACGAAAAGCTCGTTCCGCCATTGCCAGATACTGCGGATCTTTCAATATCCGGTAAGCCGCGGAGAATGTCCACAAAATGCGGGCATTCATTACGGCTCCTTTATTCGCTTGTTTGTGAACTTGTTCCATGCCATCGATACGTCCGTAGAATCCTCCGTTTTCGTGATCTGCCGTTTTTTCCATCCAATAAGGAAGTATGTCTTCAACAAGCTCTTTATGCAACTCCAGTTTTAAATTTTCCATAACAAAATAATTTGGAGAATCTTTTTACCTATTTATTGGCTCTTTTTTTGTCTAATTCGTCGGCTATTTCCTTCACCCGTTTATCGCTAAGCGGATAAAACATCATGCCGATGAGCGCGACGATACAGCAGAGAGCAGGCAACCAACTGATCATCAATTGTTCGCCGAAAACGGTCTGCATACTTTGCGATAGGCCTTGTTTGGTTAATTCTGGATTGTATTTGAACCACGCCAAAATCCAGCCGCCTAAAGCCGTTCCAAAAGCCCAACCGAGTTTTTGCGACATAGACGAAGAAGAAAAAATCAATCCGGAAGCCCTGCGATTGGTTTTCACTTCCTGATAATCTACAATATCGGCAAACATGCTCCACAGCAAAGGCAATACGTAACCGGCGCAAAGGGATATTAAGACTTGCATCGACAGAATCCAGCTCAATTGATTGGGAATATAGAAAAATAGTACGCTCAAAACGGCGGCAATCGTCATGGCAATCATGTAAGTGCGTTTTTTTCCATACTTGGCAGAAAGCTTAGGCGCCGCGATTACGCCTACCAAATTAGCGGCTTGTCCGATCAAAAAATAGATCGTGGCGATGTCCCAGCCAGTACCCGGCATCTTATAGACTATTCCTACATAGTCGCGGAAATAGTAGATGGCGATGCTGTCGCGTATAGCATTGAACAGCAAAGCGGCCAAACCGGTTCCTACCAAAATCCACCAGGGAGAATTGTGCAAAAGATTGAGTAAATCCTGTCGAATGGAAGTGTTTTCGTTTTCGTTCACCGGTTCCACCCGTTCGCGCGTCCAGCGGAAACAGAAAAAGAAAAGCGCCGCACAAATAACTCCGATGCTGGCTACGCCCAAAGTCCAGCCGATGGGCGACGTGCTGACAGTGCCGGTAGTAATCTGCAGGGAGGGAGAATCAAAAAGACCCGAATACGTATTGATCAAGGGCTGGAGCAACATGAAAGTAATGAAACTGCCGATGAATGCAAAAGACATGCGATAGGACGACAATACATTCCGTTCCTCCGGTTCGGACGACATGACCCCCAACAACGATGCGTAGGGGACATTGATGATAGAATAGACAATCATCATCAATGAATAAGTGATATAGGCATAAACCAATTTACCAACGTTTCCAAAGGACGGCACAAAAAAAGTGATAGCGCCCATCACGGTAAAAGGGATGGCAAACCAAAGCAAATAGGGCCGGTAACGTCCCCAACGGGTTTTTGTGCGGTCGGCAACAATTCCTACAAAGAGATCGAAGAACGAATCCCAGAGGCGCGCTACCAGAAACATGGTTCCGGCGGCAGCGGCTGTAATGCCGAAAACATCGGTATAAAAAAACAGAGCGTACATACCGAATATTTTCCAGAACATGGAAGAGGCCATGTCGCCGAAACCGTAACCTACTTTATTTTTAATGGTTATCGTTTGATTTTTCATGCTGTTTATGTTTTGCATTTTTATCTATTAAACGGTAAATAGCTTCCACAGAAGTGCGCGAACGGCCACCGTCGGCTGGCGTATGCAAACAATAATCGACTAATTTGCGGATCGTGGAAGTGGCTACGTGCATTCGCGTATCGGAAGAAGCATAATAAATATATACCGTTCCGTCGTCGTCGGCAATCCATCCGTTGGAAAACAAGACATTGGAGACGTCGCCTATTCTTTCGTCGTCTTGCGGAGCCATGAAATAGCCTGCCGGTTCGGCAATTACTCGGGTCGGATCGTCCAGATCGGTTAGGTAGAGGTAAAGCACATAACGAAGTCCGGCGGCACAAGCCCTGACGCCATGCGCCAGATGCAACCAACCCTTCTCCGTTTTGATCGGCGAGGGGCCTTCTCCGTTTTTCACTTCTTTGATCGTGTGGTATTGTCTTTGATTGATGATTATTTCGTCCTTTATTTCTGCTTTCGTCATATCGTCGACCAAAGCCCAACCAATTCCGCCTCCCGATCCGGCATCGATGAATCCATCTTGCGGACGAGTATACAACGCATATTTTCCGTCTACGAATTCGGGATGAAGCGCCACATTGCGCTGTTGGGATTTGGAAATCAAATCGGGAAACCGTTCCCAATGGATCAAATCTTTGGTGCGGACAATTCCGCAAGAAGCCGTAGCGGAGGATAAGTCGCCGGGAGCGGCTTGCATATCTTTGCGTTCCGCGCAGAATAAACCATAAATCCAGCCGTCTTCGTGCCGTGTCAAACGCATGTCGTAAACGTTGGTTTCGGGATTTGCCGCATCGGGCAGCAAAATGGGATAATCCCAAAAACGAAAATTATCGATTCCATTGGGACTTTCGGCAATGGCAAAAAACGATTTGCGGTCATAGCCTTCCACACGCGCCGCCAGCACATATTTGTCTCCCCATTTGATAGCGCCTGCATTGAAAGTTGCGTTGATTCCGATCCGTTCCAAAAGTTCGGGATTTGTTTCTTCGTCCCAATCATATCTCCAGGTCAACGGAGCATGATCTGCCGTTAGTACCGGATTCTTGTATCGATGATAAAGACCGCCGGCGCTCTTCTTTTTTTCATTTTTTTCTGTCAGTAATTTTTCATGTTCTTCAAACAATTGTTTGATCTTTTCATTGTACTTCATACAATTCATTGTTTTTTTAAATTTGCATTTTAAGTTGTTATGGTTTTTAATTTTTTACGGAATATTTATTGCTTGATATCTTCCGCCAGCAGTATCTTGGGTTCTTTTACAAATACGCAAAAATCAAATTCGTTATTGCTTCCCTTATAGGGGAGATAATAGTGCGTAGGACGATTGTAGGCATTTCTCCAAAATAAAATATACGATATTTTGTAATTTTTAATGATTTGCTGGTATACTACTTCCGAAAAAAAGTCCGGAAAAGGGAACCTTTCCATTCCCGTTTCGGTAATGGCCGGAATTTTCCCCGCTTTATCGGCATAATTTACCACGATATCCAGATTGACGATCATATTGTTTTTATAGGCTTTGATCTGTTGAATCGTCTTTTCCTTGCTTTGCTCTTCGTTTTCTCCGTTGGCATAGCAATCAAAGCCTACAATATCTACATAATTATCTCCCGGATACCGTTCAAGGTATTGCTCTTCGTTTTCCACCGCAGCCGGAGAATAGGTATAAAGCAGATTGTGTACGTTGCGGGTATCGCGGAGATATTCAACGGTCATTCGCCACAGTTGGATGTATTCTTCGGGAGTCGACTGGCGGCTTCCCCACCAGAACCAACTGCCGGTATGTTCGTGATACATGCGGAACATCACTGGAATAGAACTTCCCTTGTCGTCTTTCAAATCGAGAAAAAAATCGGCCAGCCGGTCTAACCAGCTCAGAAATTTTACATGGTTTTCGCTGTCGGGCAAGACGGATTTCACCACGTTATCCTGAGCGCAATCCCAAGCCGATCCGCCGGTTGCAATATTGTCGGCGTGCCAACTGATGGTATTGATTGCTCCCAATTGATTCGCTTCACGAATGTATCGCTTCATCCGGTCAAAATAAACTGAATCCAGATTGTATAAGGCGTCTTGTTCGATATGGCCGATTTCCCAACCCATGACCGCTGGATATTTTGCGGTTACATCGTGAACGTCCGATCGTCCCTCTTCATCGTACCAGTTGTGTCCGTAAGCCAAATCGTCTTGATGGCCCAATAGAATGCCCCTCTGAAGCAACGAATTGAGGCGGTTATACAGATTCCGCGTTGCAGAATTCGCTTTTGAGTCCGCTAAAGGCTTGATCGCGTCCCTCTCTTCTCCTTTTTGCTGGGGCTTGCAGGCAACGATGCAAAATACAGCCAAAAATAAAGCTATTTTTTTCATGGATATGAATGTTATGGATTAATTTGTAATTTATAAGTCGTTTGATGGCGATTATTTTCTATAGTCAAAAGGTAACACGTTTGATTTGAACGAGGGATGGAAAAATTTTGATTTCCATACAATCCTCTTTTTGTCAGGCAGAGGCGTCCATTTAGATCGTATAAATAGACTTGGTAGGCGCCAGAATAATTTGTTTGAATATTCACCTGAAGGCGATTGCAGCTAACAGAAAATCTGTTGTCCGCGTTGGGAGAGGGAAAGAAAGAATACAAATCTTCCGGCATATCGTCCAAAGTAATGACATCCGGATCGGATAACGAACGGGTACAGTCGTCGACCGTATTCCAAACGGGATTTTTGGTATGATCGCCATACCAAGGCATGTAATACGACCACACGCTGCCGTCGCGCTTCATAGCCGTCATATCGGGAATAGAACCGCATTCGCTCAGCGCCAGCAGCTTTTTGCCCTGGTATATTTTTTTGAGTTCTTCAAACGATAACGTCTGCGAACCGTGATTGCCTTCATCGTAAATATCTATGCCGATCACATCTACGCAATCATCCCCCGGATACCAGTCGAGAGCGTTGCTGTTGGCTTCGGATGTCCAGACCCAGATCAAATGATTCAACTGATGTTCGTTCGTAAATTTATCAAACATGATTTGCCAGATTTTTTTACAGGCTTCAGCGCCTTGCGATCCCCACCAGAACCATCCTCCGGAAGCTTCGTGCAAAGGACGCCAAAGTACGGGTACGCCGGCATCCTGTAATTCTTTGAGATAACTGGCTACAATATCCATATCGCGCATCATTGCTTTGTATTCGTCGGAAGAAGGATCAAAAATTTTACGCGGATCGAAGTCCGTTTGATCAGTATAGAATTCGTAAGTCTTGTAGGAAGGGTCGCGCCAATGCCAGCAAAAGGCGACGATTCCATGATTGTTTTTCCAGGTAACGGCGTCTTTTATAAGATCGGGATTATTGATCCAATCGGGCTGTACAGCGCCTGTATGATCCATAAAATCAAGGCCTAATAAAGCCGGTTTTTTCCCTGTTTTTTCATAGAGCCACGCGATTTCGTTTGTAACGGTCGACAGGCTTTTCAAGGTCATGACGCCCGAAATGGTTTTGTGTTGAAAATGATCCAATAAAAATTGGTACAGTTTAACGGCATTCGCCCCGGGTTGAGGAGTTGCCAAAGGTTGGATATCGAATTCAATGGAAATTGCGCTGGATGATTTTATTTCTAAATAATCGAAAGAAATCCAGCCCCAGCTTTTGATCATTTCAATTTGATGCGTTCCCGCCGCCAAATAATAACGATCAGCAATGGAAATTTCCGTAAAGGCATTGCTTTGAGGAAAGGATACGTCTTTTGTGTTTTCGCTATCGAATCGGAAGGCGTTGATTTTATCGCCATACGGAGATTTCACTTGGGCGGACACGGTGTAATAGCCAGCCTCGACCACGACGAAGGAAAAAGTAAGATTGCTTTCGCGCGTGTCTACGTATTTTCCGCCGGAACAAGCCGGATCGTTCAAAATTTGAGCCGGACTGTTGCCTCCCCCCGTCATTGCGGCCTCTTCTGCCTCGCAACGAATGGTTTCTGCCCGCGAACAGACAGAAAACATACACACTATCAGTATAAGAAGATGTTTCATATTTGTGTTTAGGGAGGACATAGAGACGGGGCGCACCCCGCCTCTACTTTCCTAACCCACTGTGTGATATGCGAATCACGAAATGGTTATTTTGGTTCAAAACGAACGTTGTCGATCAAAACATCGTATTCACCCCCTTTGCCTCCATCCGCCAGTCCAAAGTCGCCGGTGGATGTCAAGGCCGCTATATCGGCATCCGTCATCGGATCACCGTTTCCATCATTGCCGCGAAATCTACTTAATGGAGCAGTAAAGGTATACCACCCGCCTAAATTTGGATTTACAGATGTAATAAACCAAAAACTACCTAAGCGTACTTTTATGGACTGAATATCCGCTCCGAGTACATTGATGTCATATCTTACGACCCAATCATTCACGGTCACTCCCGATACATTTATATTATCTCCTCCGTTTCTAAAGAAAAGTCCGTACCAATCGACTTTAGCTGTAGCTTTTACATGAAAATAGGAACCGGAAATCGAATAAGCTGGATCATTTTCCACTGTTTGCGGACAATCGCCCCACCAACTGCCTTTTCCATCGAAATCGAAATAAACGTAAGCTGGATCAGCCACCGGATAGACATAAGGCGTTTTAGATTCAAAACGGACGTTATCGATCAGCACATCATATTCGCCGCCGGCTCCGCCGTCAGCTAATCCAAAGTCGCCTTTGGATGCCAAAGCCGCGACATCGGCATTGGTCATCGCTTTTCCATTGCCATCATTGTCTTTGAATTCATTCAGAGGCGCAGAAATCGTGTACCATCCGCCGATATTGGGCTGCACGCCTGTGATATACCAAAAATCGCCCAAGCGGATTTTGATAGAAGTAACGGATTTGCCCAAGACATTGATGTCGTATTTGACGACCCATTTATCTACAGTCACTCCCGATACATTCAGGTTGTCACCTCCAGTTCTAAAGAGAAGTCCGTACCAATCTACTTTGGCTGTGGTTTTTACATGGAAATAGGAACCGGAAATCGAATAATTTGCATCATTTTCCACTGTTTGCGGACAATCGCCCCATCCACTGTCTTTTCCGTCGAAGTCGAAATAAACGTGGCCGGCATCCCACACAAGATCAAGAGCTAAGCGGACGATATCGAAGTCGGCCACTTTCACCACTCCATTCCAAGTTGTAATATTCAGGGCATAATTACCCACCGCCATATTGCTGGGAATAGAGACGACCAACAGACTGTCGTCTTTAGTTGCCGTATAGGTTAGCGCATTGGTTCCGAAAGCGACCGATTTGACAAGGTCTATATTGGTTACCTTCACCGTAATATCTGTTCCGACAACCACCGTGCCTGCCGGAGAGAATGCAAGAACCGATAATGTTCGTTCGGTCAACGTTTTCTCCCAAACGATCATCTGATCGTAATCGGTAATTACCGCGACTTGCCCAATGGGAGCGCCTGCCGGAATCGTTATTACTAAAGTACTGTCTTCCAAGGAAACCGACTTGAAGCTGGTTCTGGGAACAACCACGTTTTTGTCTCCTTGCGAGAGACGAACGGCTTTGACCAAATCGAAGTTTTCTCCCTTCAATACAATGCTATCTCCTTCCGCTACGATAACCGGAGTTACGTCCAAAAGGGTGATGGGCTTGCCGACCAATCCATTCAACCAAGTAATGACTTGATCATCATTGGTCACGACCGAAATTTTACCGATGGGCGCATCTTCCGGAACGTTTACCACAATACTGTCTTTTGTTTGCAATTTGAAATCCGATTGGGGAATATCCAACTGTGCATCGTCATTCCAAAAACGAACGGCTTTAACATAGTCCAGATCATTTCCTTCGATCGTGAGATCCGACAATGCGACTACTTCTGCCGGGCTTACTTTGATCAACGCCACATAAATGTCGGGATAATCGTATTTTTCCTTTGTGATGTTTTCCTCTTCACACGCCACGAACAACAAACTCCACGCCGCAATGCATCCCAGAAATAACTTGCTCCAATTATTTATATTTTTCATAACTTCTTCAAATTAATGATTAAAAATTCATTTATGTTCGAAACGGACGTTATCAATAGCGATCGCCAAACCGTCTGGTATTGTTCCATTATTGATACTCATACCCCAATCGCCGGATGCTCCGTTGCTGATTGTTGCAGGCACCCCTAAATCGCTCAATTGAATGGTAACTGTCGTCCATTCTCCTCCGGTTGTGTATCCATCGGATGCCGGTACGAGAGGAACCGCATTGGTGCACCAATCGCCAAATGAGAAATTAAAGAGTACATCGGCTGGTATGGGCCCCGAAGTCATAATATCTATTTTTAAAACATACTGAGAAGGATCGCTGATCGACGGGAAGTTTCCTCTTGTACTTTGATGGTTGCAACCATAAATCCAAGCCCAACCGGCGGCGCCGCTATTGATTTGGATATAATTTCCGTCGCTGTTGGTTATGATAGTAAAATTACTGGCCCAATTATCCCATGTGGCATCATGTCCATTATGAGGTTCAAAATCTTCGATTACTAAAGAAGGATCGACAATAGGATCGGTCGTTGCAATCTTTAATGGAGGCGTTTCTACATACACGTCATCTCCTACATACAATCGAATGACGGCCGTTCCATTTGTAGTTGGAACATATACTTGCAAGGCTTGACCCAATGCATCCGGCAAGAAGCGGGTAGCGGCTACTTCTTCGGCAGCGTAAACAAAACCGATTTTAATTACCTGCTCCAAGTTGATTCCTTGCATGGTCAATAAAGTCCCCGGCTTAATGGCCGCCGGCATGCTCGTAACAATCGGCAAGGTAGCTTCTGCAATGGTCAAAGTTTGCGTAGAAGTAACCGTTGTTCCATTTTCCGTCTTCAGACTGATGGTTCCTTTGGTAGCCGTAAACGGCGTGCGGATAGTAAAGGACGTACTGTTCGGCGCTTCCGTCAAGTTTACGGAAACGGTTCCTGTTGCGGATTTGAAAACCACTTCATTGACCAAATCCAAATCGGTTCCCGTGATGGTCAGGTTATCGCCTGCCGTCAAACTTAAGGGAGCAACCGATGCGATTACCGGTTTAACCAAAGTGTAAGCTTTGACAGCCGTTTGCCCTGAATAGGTATTCAATACGACATTGCCAGCCGTAGCCGTAGCCGGGACGATCACTTCTATCTTGGCGGCGGTTTGGGATTGAATTTCTCCTTCCATCTCTCCGGCAAACAGAACGGCAGTAACCAAATCCAGGTTGGTACCTTCAATCGTCAGCAGTCCGTTGTTTTTAGCCGGCTCTGGAGAAACCTTTGTAACGGCTGGAGCAACTAATTTCAGATCAGACGATACTTCTACGCCCGAAAAGGCTACAAACCGTACATCGCCTTTCTTAGTCGTTGCGTCGAATTGCGTTTCTTCCGGAACCACTACTTTGATTTCGGTATTGGCGCTATTTCTTGTAAATTGGGATACTTCGATGTCGCTGGCGCCAAACCGCAAAAGTTCAACCAAATCCAAGTTCGTACCCGTAATGGTCAATTCGCTTCCCGGTTTCACGGGGTCTGGCGACAGTTTTGTAAATGCCGGTAAAGTAATCTGTAAATCGGCATCGGAATACACCCAAATGGGAATGCCCGGGTCTTCTCCTTCCGGAACTAAATCTGCGCCGTCGGATACAATAATTTTACCCGTTTGGGCCGTTTTCGGAACAACCACTTCAATTGCTTGACGGCTTTGCGAAACAAAGTTCGCTTGCAGGACATGATTGGTTGTCTGATCGCCATCGACAAAAATAATTTCCTTAATCAAGTTCAAATATTCGCCTTCGATTTTGATGCTCGCGCCGGCTTTTACGGATGCAGGCGTTATCTTGCTGATGGAAATCGGCTCGCTGTAAGCAATTTCGGTAATGGATTTAATCGTTTTGTCGCCGGCTTTCAAAGTAATATATCCTACTTCTGCCGTTTGAGGTACCGTGACGCGAATTTCTGTTCCGCTGATGCGCTTGATGTCGGTAATGGCAGGCGCTCCCGGTATTGTTACGCTTTCTACCTGATCCAAATTGACGCCAATGATGCGAAGTTCGCCTCCGCGCGGAACAGGACAAGGACCGAAAGACCTCAACAATACTGCCGAACCGGTTAATTGGTTGGTATTCAGATCATCGTTACTACAAGCTGTAATAAGAATCATACAATTTATGAAGAGAAAACACTTGAAAAGCGTTACTATATATTTATTTTTCATATCTGTATTTTTATTAATGTTAACTTTATGCTATTCAGCCGGAACCACCCGGATATTGTCGAGCCGCATTTCCGTTGTACACGGAGTCCCAGGAACCCCGCCGTTCCATACAAATATGGATAAGCCGCCGTAGTTGCCCGGTCCTAAAATATCTACAGTTCCGCCTGTCCGGTTGTATTTGAAATCCGACATGGGGATAGATACCGTAATCCATCCGTCGGTTTGGTAGGAACCGGTAGTCGACCATGGAATCCATAATCCGCGACTATGCGAATCATCGGAATAATAGGCGTTGGTATTTTGCGTATCCCAAGACGTAAAGACTATTTGCATGCCATCTGCCGACCATGGAGCTAAAATGTTGATTTCAAATTTAAATACCAATTTAGCCAGATTGCTTGTCGAAGCGTCGAAGAAATCGCCTTGCGGACGTCCGGCGGCTATTCCCCATAAGTTAAAGGAGAAGTTGTCTTCATTCCAGTCGTCATCTTTCAAATCTCCTTTGAAGACTACATAATTGCCCGAAATTCCGCCGTCCGAAGCCAGATTGCCCGGACGCCAACCGCCCGTTGCTTTCAAATCGTCAAAGTCGAGGATGATGCCGCGATCATCTCGGAATTGGAAGTGCGAGCGTCCTGTTCCATAGAGGGAGGTCACATTGATATATCCTTTTTCTGCTCCCTTGGGAATTTCAAACCGAACTTGCGTTTTCTGAATATCCAAAATATTCGTAACCGGAATGTTTCCTGCCATCGTGATGGCCAATGGAATATTCGGATCGTCGATAAAGTAATCGCCGTACAAAACCGCTTCGCCGCCATCCGGAACATATTCGCAGGAGATGGAGCTGACCGTTGGTTTCGGCACTTTGGATTTGAACGGATAGAGCGCTTGTTCGCCCGATTTCGTAATCAAATACATACTGTCGGTTACATGTTCCGGGATACCGCTGGGTACCGAAACAATCAATGTATGGTCTGTAATCAAACTCGTATTCAAAATAGCTTGCTGGTCATTGAAATACAATTCATGCACGCTGCGTAAATTATTTCCTACGATGCAAACGGCGTCTCCCAAAAATGCGCCGTCTAACAGGGAATCGGCAGAAGCCGCATCCGGTATTCGCACATACAATACTTCCGGAGTTCCTTTGGTTGCTTTGTAAGCATCCGGATATTCTTCACAGGCAACGTACCCGAGGCATAGCGCTACTATTCCTAAAAGGGATTGTACTACTTTTTTATAATGGATTGTTTTCATACAAAATAATCTTTTTTAAATTAATAAGCAAATTGCGAAATATCGATATCCTGGGCCGGTTCTGTCAAATGCTGGTTCATGGATACGTCGGCTTCGGGGAACGGCAACGTAAAGCTTTGATCCATTACGTTGGGAATCGTAGGATTCTTATCATAATAGGTCACGCTTGGGTCGGGAGTGGTCGAGCTGCTCGTATAAAAATCTTTTAATCCGGTATAGGTAGAGCGTTTTTGCGCTTTGATTTCAGCAATGGCCTGATCCGGCGCATAATAATGCCAACGGACATAATCGTACCAGCGGTCGCCTTCGCCCGCCAATTCCAAACGGCGTTCTTTCCAAACATCCTGCCAGCTCAGCGAAGTTCTGGGAGTGTCGTTCGGAAAAGACCGTAAACGTACTTGATTGAAAGCGTTTAAGACCGATGCATCGACTTGGTTCAGCAAGACTTTAGCTTCTGCATAAATTAAATAGACGTCGGCCAAACGCAGCAAGTGAGTAAACAAACCATTGGCCATATTGTCCATAGCGCCGATGCCGGCTTGTTGATGGTCGTAAGCGTCGCCCACTAAAAATTTCACACAATTGGCTCCCACGCCGTTCAGATTGCCATCTATTTGCAAAGCCAAGTAATTCCAGTCAAAGCCTCCCTTATCCGTCCAGAAATAATCGTAATGATCGCTGTACATCATCATGGTCGCTTTTCGACGCGCATCGCGGTTGTTGCGGGTTTTGCTCAAAGCGCTTTCGCTAAAGGCATTTTGAAGATCGATGGTAGGCCCCATCCAGGTTCCCCAATTATCGTTAAATTCAGAGAAACCGGTCATGGATAAGTCGCACTGCAAGCTGTTTTGTTGAGTCCATGGGTCGCGGCCGGCTTTCCAGGCCCAAGAGATCAAAGCTTCCTCATTGATATTGTTTTGAGGACGGAACAAATCGGAATAAACCGGCAACAGATGCCGACCGCTTTTGTCTATTACTTCTTTGGCGTAAGTAGCGGCATTGTTTAAATCGGTCTGATTCAATGTGCCAGTAACGCCGGCTTTAGCCAGATATACTTTAGCCAATAAACCGTAAGCAGAATAACGGTCGATGCGTCCCCCTTTATTTTGTTCAGGCAACCATTCCGCCGCTTTCTCCAAAGTCTTGATAATGTAATCGTATACATTTTCTTTGGTTGCTTTGTATTTGTCGTTATAAGTATTAGCCGCAATATCGTCTGAATTTTTGTGTATAATCGGCACTTCGCCGAACGTACGAACCAAGAAAAAGTAAGCCATGGCTTTCCAAACCAAAGCTTCGCCTTTGACGGTATTTTTGACCGATTCGCTCACATTCGAACCGGCTTTCATGTCGATATTTTCGATGATGCCGTTGGCATAGGCATTCACCGACCACAAAGAAGCGGAACATAAATTCAAGGCATCGTTGGTCGAATTGACGGTAAAAGTCAAATAATCGCAGCTATAATAGTAGTTGCCCGATAATACTTCTCCCGCTTGAATAAAAAAGCGTTGCACATCGTACCATGGCGAGTTATAGAGCGGATTCACTGCTTGATAACATTGATCGTCCGTCTCATAGAAATTATCTACCGTGTAGTTGTCTTCTGCAGGACGATCCAAAAAATCTTCACAGGAAGCCGCTCCCAACACTAAAACGCCCATTAAACCAATTGTTTGATAGATTTTAAATATATTTTTCATATCCGAATATTTTTATGAGTTAAAAGGAAAAATTTAATCCCATCGTATAAGCGGTTGGAGAAGGATAACGTCCGTAATCCAATCCATAAACATTAGGTGTCATCGGATTTACGCCGATTTCAGGGTCATATCCCGAATATTTTGTCAGGGTGCATAAATTTTGGATGTTCACATAGAGCCGTAGATTGTCTATTTTATATTTTCGCAAAAATTGACTGGGTACTGTATAACCAAAAGTAATGTTTTTTACTCGCAAATAAGAGCCGTCTTCGATATAGCGGTCGCTTACGCGGGCATTGCTGTTTGGGTCGCCGCTCACGGCGCGGGGCGCCGAAGGGGTGGAATGATTCACCAAACGCACATTGCTGATGTCTTCATACCAATTCCAAATGCCAGTAGTGGTTCCGTCGTAAGTAATGTTCGAATTGATCGGTTCCAAACGGGCGCGATTGGCGATATATTGCAACTGATTGTCGTAAGAGTTGGTCATGGCCGAAAGGTCAATCGCGGTATAGTTTAATACTTTATTGCCATACGTGCCATTGATGAATATCGACAAATCAAAATTTTTGTATCGAAATGTATTGGTCATCCCGTAACCGAATTTAGGCAGCGGAGAACCGATATTGGTGCGGTCGCTTTCATCAATAATTCCGTCGCCGTTGAGGTCTTTGAATTTAATGTCGCCTACCCATACCGTATTATACCGATTAAACGAAACGCCGTCAGCCGGATAACTTCCCTTGGGTTTGGGCGAATTTTGCAAATCGGCCAGATCTCTGTAATAGCCATCGGTTACATAACCATAAAAATTATAGAGCGATTCGCCTATTCGCGATAAAGTCACGGGCGAACCTTGATCGGCCCATTGCGGATAGCCTTCAAGGTGCGCCGTGGCCGTACCGTCTAAAGCCACCAATTTATTTTTGTTAAACGAAATTTCGAAATTGGTATCCCATTCAAATCCCTTGTTCCTGCTTACAATGTTGCGGGTATCCACCGATATTTCCAATCCCTTGTTGTTGATGGTTCCGTAATTGCCCATGGGGGCCTGTAGCGCTGATGAACTGTTACCCCGCGTACCCATATAAGATGGCAATTGCAAAGGCATCAACATATCGGCGGAAGTCTTGTTGTAAAGGTCTAAAGTCAAGTTGAAACGGTCTTTGATGAATCCCAAGTCCAGTCCCAGGTTCCATTGTTCCTGCGTTTCCCATTTGATATAGGGATTAGCGATATTAAGCTGGCGATACCCCATTCCCAATCCGGTAGGCATCGGGGAAATGGCAGAGCCCCATCGATAGCTATCGATGTTTTGGTTTCCGGTTTGTCCCCAACCTAAGCGCAATTTTCCGTTGCTGATCACATTTTTCCATGATTCAAAAAAGGCTTCGTTCGTAAATCGCCAGGAAGCGGCAAGCGAATGGAAACTGGCCCAACGGTTTTTGGGTCCAAAATTGGAAGAACCGTCGTAACGCCAGGTGTAAGTAAAGAAATAGCGGTCGTCGAAATTGTAGGTTTCGCGTGTGAAAAGCGAGGCCATCGCCGCACTGCCGAACTGCATAGTGACTCTTTGGTTGTCTACTGGAGCCAGTTGCGGATTATGTATTTCGTCGGACGGAAGGCCGGTAGCATACACTTTTTGATTTTCATAGGAAGATTCCCATGTTTCTTGTCCGACCATTGCGGAAAACGAATGCTTGTCGATTTTGTCGGTGTAGGTCACGTAGTTTTTCAGTTGCCAAAACAGACTGTTGTTTCGTTGGATGCCGTCCGCGTTGATTAAACGGGATGCATTTCCAAAGTTGTAGGTTGGATTAAACGTTTCTCCTCTGGATCCGCTGATGTCGTAGCCTAATTCCGCATGCCAGACTAAATTTTTAATGGGAGTAATGTCGGCAAAAATGCTGCCGTTTAATTTATCCCGATCCAGCAAATATTCGTCCATGTAAGCCAAAGCAACGGGATTCACACGCGTATATCCTTCCCGTACGGTAGTAGCATAATTGCCGTCGATATCATAAATAGGTATATCGGGGGGGGTCAGCAACGAATAGGTAATCACTCCTTCTGCTCCGCTTGTAGCGCCTAAACGTTCAGACGTTTTGGAATACATGGCATTGAGGCCTAATTTAAACCATGATTTCAGTTCGGCATCCAGATTGGTACGGAAAGAATAACGTTTGAAATTCGTTGCGATAATGGTTCCATCCTGATGGATCAACGATCCTGATACATAGTATTTTACTTTATCCGTACCGCCTTGAGCCGACAATTGATGCTGATTCATCCATGCCTGTTGGAAAACAGCGTCTTGCCAATTGGTTCCTCTACCCAGTAAAGAAGGATCCTTGAATTCGGGACGATCCGGCAAGCTATTGGTTTCTGCAGCCACCGAAGAGTAATAATCGGCATATTCCCGCAAATTCATCATTTTCAGACGGGCATTTTGCATTTGCAAGCCCACCTGTCCTTCGTACGTAAATTTGGCTTCTCCCGTTTGACCGCGTTTGGTGGTAATCAACACCACTCCGTTGGCTCCCTGAGAACCATAAATAGCGGTAGCTGAAGCGTCCTTCAAAATTTCCATAGACACAATATCGGCAGGGTTGATGGTCGACAAAGGCGAGACAGCTCCCTGTGGTCCGTTTCCCAAAGCATCGGATAAACCATAGTCTCCCGCTTTGGAAGTGGTGCCTTGCAGAATAACGCCGTCGATTACATACAAAGGCTCTGCTTTGGCATTCACAGTAGCCTGTCCGCGCACCCGAATGGATACAGACGAACCGGGAGCGCCGGAAGTCATGACCGAATTCACCCCGGCTACGCGGCCTTGAAGCGCCTGGTCGAGATTGGTAATAATCGAACCTTTGAGTTTGTCTTCTCCCATGGTGACCGAAGCTCCGGATAAGTCTCCTTTTTTCATAGACCCATATCCCACCACCACTAATTCGTCGAGCATTTGGGTGTCTTCGTCCAATGCCACGCGGACGTTTCCCGAACTATTTGTTACGGTCACTTCTTTGGTTTTGTAACCAATATAAGTAAAAACCAGCGCCGCTTTATCGGATGGAATGGTCAGCGAGAACTGGCCCTCGGCATCGGTGGCTGTTCCAGTGTTAGTACCTTTCACCACAACGCTGACCCCCGGCATCGAGAGTCCGTCTGCACTGGAAGAGACCACGCCATGGATAGTTGTTTGTGCCGAAACGTAGACACCAGCGCTAAGCGCCAGTAAAAACAACATTAGTCTTTTCATTTTTTTAGATTAATTAAATAGATTAAGTTAATTGAATAAATTTAAAATAAATCCGCTTTATGATTGATCTATCTTACAAAGTTAAGTCTAACTTAACAATTTTCAACAGATTTTCGATATCATTGCTTGTATTAATGTTACAATAGTTATATTTTTGATACTAATTGTATAGGTTTTGAAACATTTACAATTTTTCTTTCCATAAGTTAATCGCAGGCGGTCTTTGCATGACGATACGGTAACCGCTACCTGACAATGCGGTATATGGTACTTAACAACCTACTGCTAAAAGGATATTTCGCAGGATAGAGTGTAAAAAATGTGAAATGCGTATCGAAATTTTTTAACTTACGGAATTTCCGGAATCCTATTTTTGAATAGCCTCCATCACAGAATGCGCCAATTCATCGGCTTTTTCCGGCGTTGGAGCTTCGGCATAAATTCGAATAATCGGTTCCGTATTGGATTTTCGGAAATGGACCCATCGATCCGGAAAGTCGATTTTTACTCCATCGGTATCATTGATCGGGTAAGCGGCGTATTGTTTTTTGATCGATTCCAGCAGGGCGTCGACGTCGGTGTCGGGCGCCAAATCGAGGCGTTTTTTAGCCATATAGTAATTGGGATAAGTTGCGCGAAGTTCGCTTACCGTCTTTCCCGATTTGGCTAATTGGGTAAGAAATAAAGCGACGCCCACCAAAGCATCGCGGCCATAATGCGAGGCAGGGTAAATGATTCCTCCATTTCCTTCGCCTCCGACGACGGCTTGCGTTTCTTTCATTTTTTCGACTACGTTTACTTCTCCTACCGGAGCGGCGGCGTAGCTGCAACCGTATTTTTCGGTCACATCGCGCAAGGCGCGCGTAGAACTCATATTGGAAACGGTATTTCCGGGAGTTTGCGACAATACATAATCGGCTACTGAGACTAAGGTATATTCTTCGCCAAACATTTCGCCCGTTTCGGTAATGATTGCCAAACGGTCGACATCGGGATCGACAGCAAAACCCACATCGGCCTTCTGCGTTTTTACCGCCGAAGCGATTTCTGTCAGGTGTTGAGGAAGCGGTTCTGGATTATGGGCAAAGAGTCCATCCGGTTTTGTATTCAATTCGATGATGCGTTTAACGCCCAAAGCGCTCAACAGTTGGGGAATTACGATTCCGCCCACCGAATTGACGGCATCGACGGCTACGGTAAAATTCGCCTTTCGAATGGCATCGACATCTACCAAGCTCAAATTCAAGACTTGCTCGATGTGTTTTTGCGCATAGAACGGATCGGACCGCACGCAACCGATATTCTCTATTCCGGCAAACGAAAAAGATTCTTGAGCCGCAATTTGCAGAATTTCGTTTCCTTCAGCCGCGTTCAAAAACTCTCCTTTTTCATTCAAAAGCTTCAAAGCGTTCCATTGTGCCGGATTATGCGATGCGGTGAGAATAATACCTCCGGCGGCTTTTTCCATCGTAACGGCTAATTCGGTGGTTGGAGTTGCGGCCAGACCAATGTCCACTACATCCAATCCCATGCCGGTAAGCGTTCCGGTCACTACATCCAATACCATTTTGCCGGAAATACGCGCATCGCGTCCTACCACAATCGTTTTGGAAGGGTTGTTTTTCGATAAAATCAATGTTGCATAAGCTGCTGTGAATTTCACAATATCAAGCGGCGAAAGGCCTTCGCCGGCTTTTCCTCCGATTGTCCCGCGGATACCGGAAATAGATTTAATTAAAGGCATTTTTTAAGATTCTTTATATTTAACAAAAGTTTATTTTGATTACCAAAATTCCGTATAAGTAAGGTTTTTATAAAAAACGGCGTTAAAGTTTGGATAGGAATTGTCGTAGGAAGTCCCCAAAGCCGATGGAATAATCAGATCGACAATAGCTCCTTCTCCCATATATGCCAGAGGGATAGCCCAGCCTTCGCAGGAAAAATCGTACGAATTTTTACCATAACTTCCCGATTGTCCATAAATAAATTCCTGTGGAAAATAATAAAAAGGCAGTACAGTGCTGTCGGTTTTCCCGCTCACGTAAGTTTTGATGTAATACAGGTAATCGAAACGCACCTGTATCCTATCGACCAATGGTTTTACGCGCCGGCCATTGCCGGAATCTACCACATGGATATAAAGCCCTTCATTTGTTTTAAAATACTCGTTCGCTTTGAACGCACCTTTCGGGTAAGTGGCGGTGATTTCAATCCCTTGCCGGTCGATGTAGCGTTCAATAGCCTTTCTTTCTTCTCTCAGGTATTCCTGCACGGTTTTCTGTTTATCGCAGGCTATGTTTGCAACGGCAAGCGTTGTAAAAGACAAAACAAAGACGATTGTTTTTCTCATAGAACATAAAATTAATTTGTGGGGCAAAGATAAATAAAAGAAGAGAAGTAAACAAATAAGAGTAATTTCGGAAATAGCTGTTTTTACGAAAAAAATGAATGAAGAAACTCAATATTTCTCTTCATTCATTCTTTTCATTCGTTATTATTCCTTTTTTACTTCTTTGATTTTCCAGTTACCGCATTATAAGCGTAAGCGGCGAGAATAGCGCCCAGAATGGGAGCTACAATAAACAACCAAAGTTGCGGTAATGCCAGCTTATTGTCCGAGAAAAGGGCTTGGCTGATGGAACGGGCTGGATTTACAGACGTATTGGTCAACGGAATGCTGATCAAATGGATCAAAGTCAACGTTAAACCGATCGCTAAACCTGCAAAACCTCCGTTGGAAAAACGAGAATCGGTGGAACCTAAAATCACAAGCAAGAAAATAAAGGTGAGAACCAATTCGATGGCAAATGCTCCTGCCGCACTCAAGTTAAGGTATCCCGGAGCGCCTCCAAAGAAATCGCTTCCGTAGCCGTTGGCTGCAAATGTACCTCTTACGCCGCCTGTTTGAGCTACAATGAAAGCCATCAAGGCAGCCGCCAGAATGCCGCCAATCACTTGTGCAACAACATATACTCCCAAATCTTTTGCGCTGATTCGGCCTGCGCAAAAAACGCCAACTGAAACGGCAGGATTGAGATGTGCGCCCGAAACGCTTCCCAGACCATACGCTATGGCTATGATGGTCAAACCAAAAGCCAAGGCTACTCCTGCAAAACCTACTGCAGGCCCTGCGAAAACAGCTGTTCCGCAACCTCCTAATACTAAAACAAATGTGCCGATAAGTTCGGCTGTAAATTTTTGACTTGTCTTCATTGAAAAAAATATTTAAATAGATGGATAATAAAACTGCTGCAAATATAGGGCATATCTGCTAATAAATAAATATTTTGAAAAAGTTTGTAGTAAGAAAATTGAAAAACTGCTCAAAGATAGTTATTTTTTTTTGTGCTCAAGAATGATTTTTTGAGAAAAATTGTACCTTTGCCGCAATGAAACAAAAATCTTTTAACATACAACTGCCTGCCGAATGGACTCCGCAAAGCGCTGTTTTGCTGACGTGGCCGCATCGCCGCACCGATTGGAAACCCATCTTGAATGAGGTCATTCCTTGTTTCGCTGCCATTGCCAAAGAAATCGTCCGTCGGGAAAAATTGATCATTGTTTGCGCGGCTGCGGAAGATGTGAAACGCGCCTTGGGAGACGTGGACTTTTCGCGCATTCTTTTCAGAGAAATACCTTCCAACGATTCATGGATGCGCGATCATGGCCCCATTTCGGTTTTTGTCAATGAAGTACCTTGCCTGCTGGATTTTACGTTCAACGGCTGGGGATTGAAATTTCCGGCAAATGAAGACAATCAAATTACCCGCCGACTGTACGAAAGCGGAGTTTTTTCTCCCAATGTCCTTTATCAAAATATGTTGTACATGGTTTTGGAAGGAGGAAGCATCGAAAGCGATGGCGAAGGAACATTGATGACGACTTCGAAATGTCTTTTATCGCCCAACCGGAACGTTTACAAAAGCGGGGCGGAAATAGAAGACCATTTGAAACTGATTTTTGGCGCCCAACGAGTTTTATGGATTCGCCACGGTTATTTGGCGGGCGACGACACCGATAGCCACATCGACACCTTGGCGCGGTTTTGCGACAAAGAAACGATTGCTTATGTTCAATGCACCGATCCGGAAGACGAACATTTTCCGGAATTGTCTTCCATGGAAGCGGAATTGCGGTTGCTGAAAACAAAAGAGGGCAAACCCTACCGCTTGATCGCTCTTCCCATGGCAGAGGCCGTATATCACGAAGGAAAACGGTTGCCTGCCACTTATGCCAATTTTCTGATCATCAATCAAGCCGTCTTAATGCCAGTCTACCACTCTCCTTTGGATGCTGCGGCAGAAAAAGCCCTTCAAACAGCCTTTCCCAACAGAGAGATTGTGCCGATTTCTTGCTTGCCCTTGATTAAACAGCATGGGAGCTTGCATTGCGTAACAATGCAGCTGCCGGAAGGTTTCCTGTAAGGGGGGAATGATGAACGAGAAAAGAGGAAAATATGCTAACTCAAATCGTAGGTTTTTCTTTTCAAAAATTCGCCTAAATCCTTTGTATTCGCATATTTGGATTGTTCTTCCACTGTGATGGGCTGCCCAAAACGGACATAAATGACTTTTCCTTTTTTATTGGCTACTTCGTGCATAAGGCGCACCATGCGCAGCCGCCAGTCGATCATTCCTAACAGACGATAAATCCATGAGTTGCTGCCTGAAATAAACATCGGGACAACAGTCGTTTTCGCTTTTTGTATCAGTTTCAACACCGGAGTTTGCCATTCCCGGTCCTCCGTTTTCGTCCAAGAGGAATCCGACACTCCGCCTGCGGGGAAAAGCCCCAGCGGATGTCCTTCCCGGAGATGTTCCAAACATTGCCTTATGCCGCTCACGCTGGATTTGACCGCAGACATTTTATTGTCTTTGGAATAGGGATTGACTCCAATGAAAAATTCTTCCATCGTATCAATTCGGCTCAGCATCCAGTTGACCATCATTTTAAAATCGCTTCGTTTCCTTGCGACCACGCTGATGGCGATAATTCCGTCGATATGTCCATAAGGATGATTGGATACGGTGATAAACGAAGCGCCTTGAAGCGAGTCGAGAACGGCGTCGTTCTCGACCTTACGGATAATTCCCATATTATCGAGCATGTCGTCGACATATTCCAATCCCGACTTATGCTTGGATGCATCGTAAACGGCATTGACTTTATCTATGCCCGCGATACGGAATAGCATTTTTATCAGTATGTTTCCAAAACGACCTCTGAATATGGGATGCAAGTTTCGAATATCTTCTGGACTAATCAATTTTTCTTTCATAGAATATTTCGTTTCGTCTTATTGTATGTAATTCAAATATTGACTGAAGAATGTTTTGAAAAATTTTAGTTTCATGAGCATGCATTCAAACAAAAAGATTCCCAGTAAGGCGCAAAAAATTCCCAGCAGGACGTCGATGATGTAGTGATGCGCCATGTAGACCGCCGTAAACCAAATGCCGCACATGAAAAAGGCAATGATGGCGAGAATGATCGGATGACATTTATCTTTGACTGCATAGAACAAGACCACGACTAAATAGGCCGAATGCAAAGAAGGAACAGCCGCAAATACATTGGCGTTGCGCCCGTAAATTGAATGGAATAACGGAATTCCGATCAAATCGTCGAAACGCGACAATCCGCCAGTATTGCCCGGAATATCAAAAACCCGTTCGAAGCCGTAAAGCATCACATACCAGGGAGGAGCCGCAGGATGAAGATAATAAAAAACAAAACCGATTAAATTGACCAGAAGAAAAACCAGAGAAAACCGCAAAAAGATTTCTTTCTGATTTTTGAAATATAAATAGATTCCAAACAAGACGGGAATAGGTACCCATCCCAGATAAAACAGGCCGGAAAGAAAATCGGCTATCGGATGATGATGAAGCGAAAAATATTCGCTGGGAATGAGTTTGATCCCGTGATCGGTTATGCCGAAAAGTTTCTTTTCCAAGTTAAATAAATCTTCCACATCGACCGGATTCACCTGGTAGTTGGGAAAAACGCGCATCCAATCGTATGAAATGCCGAAAATAAAAAACGGAATAAGTCCGACAACCAGTTTGCGAGACTTTTCATTGGCCCCAAAAAGCAAGAGAAACGCTCCCGCCAGCGCCAGATGTTCCCAGCGAAGGCCTATAAACCAGGCAGTTGATAAAATATAGATAGCGATTATGGATACAGCCGAAATAACCTCTTGAGTAGAAGGAAATGCAGATTTACTATTCATTTCTTCTCCTTGTCTCTTTTTATCAATACTTTACGGCAGTAATTCAATCGTCCGACAGCTGTGATATTGGAAAACACCGCTACAATAGCCAAGGGGATGACAAAAATCAGTACCGGCTCAAACAACGGAAATGAGCAGTGCGATGCATAAATTTTGTAGTCGCCTGCGAAATAATAGAAAAGACCGCACAGAATAGCGCCTGCGCTGATCAAGACCACCCGTTCGGGGCGCTGCATAAAGCCCACTTTACATTCGATTCCCAAGCCTTCGGCTCTGGCGCGTATATAACTGACCATCATGGATCCGATCAATGCGATAAAAGCAAACAGGGAACTGAAAAAGTATCCTTGCAAAATAAGATAATAACAACAACCGAAAAGAACAATCAATTCGCTGTATCGGTCCAGTACGGAATCGAACAATGCGCCATACGTAGACGTCATTTTACCGTGGCGCGCTACTTGTCCGTCCAGCATATCAAACAATCCGCCTGCCAGCATAACGAATCCTGCCCAACCTACATACGAATAATTTCCACGCTCGCCATGGATGGCTCCATAAATAAGAATGGCACAGGCAGCCACATTAATTACAAGGCCAGTAGCTGTGATAAAATTGGGCGTAACCCCCATCTTGATTAATCCGTGCACAATGGGATCAATGATCTTGTAAATGATCTGTTGCGCAACATCTCTTGCTCGTTTCTTTTCCTCCATTTTAGTATGTTTTAAAATTCACTGTGTGATTTTATGTTATATATTCAAAATTAATCAATAATTTCACCCTCTTGATCTTTTTTCTTAAAATATTTTCTAAAGTCTTGGTTTTTGTATACAAAAATCCGCTGCATATTGTAATTCCAAACATATCCCACTAAAAGAGAGATGATGATCTTGGATACAATGAAAATATTGTCAAAGAAATGTCCGAGCCATACATTCAGTTGGGTTCTTCTCAATAATTCCGTCATCAGATAAATTCCGGAAGTATTGAGGTAAATGCTGCAAATCCAAACGGAAAAATATTTGATCGCTACGTACCTCTTTTTTATGCGGAGGGCTTTGAATGTCCATCGGTAATTGACAATGCAATTGACGATTCCGCCGCATACCGAACCGATGAAAGTAGCGTATACATAGAAAACGTTGAAGACATTTGCTAATATAATTGAAACAGAAAAGTCGGTAAAACTGGCTAATTGCGAAGATAATTGCGCTCGGATGAATGTGAAAATTCCTCTCTTAGCCGAAATTTGCCTCCACCGTTTTCTTATCCAATTAGACATCGCAAACAGAGTATTATGAGTAGAGCATATATTCCGGCTAAGACGTCGTCTAACATAATGCCCCAACCCTTTTTGAATAACTCCATCCTTTTAATTCCCAATGGTTTAAAAATGTCGAATAAACGGAAGGCGGCCAAAGCAAGCAAAGCAAAATAAATGTTTCCATCGCTTACGGCCAACAAGGGAATCCATACGCCTACCATTTCGTCGATCACTACGCGAGGAGGATCTTGCCCCCACTCCTTCTCCACCTGATTGGCCGACCAGGCTCCTAAAAAAAGAAACAAGAGGATTCCTGCAAAAGTTATTCCTAATAATGCATGGGATGAAAGAAAAAAAGACAAGATCAACCACCCTCCTACCGCCAATACAGCGCCTGCCGTACCCGGAGCTTTTGGAAAATACCCAGAGCCAAATCCGGTTGCGATAACTTTATGAAAAAAATAGTTAGGATATGCCATTCCCCCTCATTGTTAATTTTTTGCAAAGATAATAAAAAAATAAAATGTTGTAAAACTCATTTATTTTTTTCGGCGTCCATCGTTTTATTTTCTCTCGTTTTTATAAAGAAAAAGGAAAAGCGGTAAGGCGATGTGTTGGATGGGCGGGAACAATTACATTCAAACCGTTATGGATCGTTTCGATGCGAATAGTCTCTCCCATCTGTATAGGTTCTCCGTCGATGTGCATGGTTCCGGGTTTTTTTCTCTTTAATACAAGTTTTTTCGACTTATAATATTGTATTTTATTATTTTTTGGCATTTGTTTTGTAAACATCTGAATAACCAATGGAAGATAATCCCAAAAATTGAGGGGCGAAAGGATCGCCACATCCATCACGCCATCGTTGATGTGAGCTTGGGGAGCAATGAAAGCGTTGTTGCCGTATTGCGAAGCATTTGCGCAAGTCACCAGAAAAGCTTTTCGTTTCAGTACCTCGTTTTCCAAATCGATTTCATACGTATCCGGTTGGAAATCGCGCAATTCAGTAATTATGCTTTTCATATACGCCCAAGGGCCTCGCTTTTTTTCCTTTGCAAAGCGTTTACTCACCCTCGCATCGAAGCCGACCCCGCAAGTACAAAAAAATACCTCGTTGTTTGCCTTGCAATAATCGATCCTTGTCACATGATGCTCCTTGATCACTTCCAATGCTTTGCGCGAATCGAGGGGGATGGAAAGGTCTCTCGCCAAACCGTTCCCCGAACCTGTAGGCACAATTCCCAATACGGAAGAAGAATGGATCAAAGCCTTAGCCACTTCATTGACTGTTCCATCGCCGCCCACTGCAATTACATAATCCGCCTTGTCTTTCACCGCTTGCGTGGCAATTTTGGAAGCGTGTCCGTGATATTCTGTAAAAAAGAATTGTCTATCAAATTCTTCTTTTGGAAAATATTGGTCTAAAAGAGTCAATATTCCTTTTTTGGACGAGGTGCCCGATATTGGATTAATAATTGCAGTAATTTTTTTCATCGGTTATTTAAGCAAGCTGCAAAAGTAGTAATTATTCACATAGCGTTTGCACGCTCGTAATTACTTTAACACGGCAAAAGTTTTTTTTAGAAAAAAGAATATCTGTATTTTGGGCCGAAAGAATCATTCTATCGTTTGGCAGGCGCCTCTTTTGTTCTTAATTTACAATCATTTTCTGCGTATGAATTGGTTTTTTTTATCCATAATGCATGCAATTGCATCTGTATCTGTAAACCTGTTTTAAATTTGAAACAATTTGTTTATTTTATATTAATCATAAACATTTTTATGAATTGTAGATCATTATTCAAAAAAGTACAATCTTCTGACAAAAATATACATTTTTCACATGCAAATATCCTCTACTTTTGCTTCATACAAATAATCGATGTTTAATTTTTTAATTTATTATTGTTTATGAAACGAATCTTTATCTCTTTAAGTCTTTGTGCGTGCGCTTTGGCTTTGAACGCACAAGATGTTATGGTATGTAATTTCGACGATGTTTTTCCGGATGTATCCGCATGGGGTACAATGACCTTTACTACAGCGCCCGCCCCTGCAGGCGTTCTTGCATCCAAAACAATGGGAGTTCTTACGGTGGTTGCCGGTAATCAGGCAGGAAGTTTAGTTATCCAAATGGATAATACTTTTAATCCGCAAGATTATGTGGGAAT
>WRFY01000107.1 GCA_009783445.1 Candidatus Azobacteroides sp.
AAGTACAGTCAGGCATTGCGGTTGCTCAAATAATCAGAATAATTTTAAAAAACAAAAAATATGAAAAGAACGCTCTTATTTTTCGGCATTTTGCTTGTTGCGGGAACAGTCCATGCGCAAGATATTTTAAAGAACTACGGTTGCAACAAGGAAATATTGACATTGAGTAAGGGACGTTACAAGGAAACGTTTATCAATGAAAATGTAATGCAAATTGGTACCGTACTTATCGACACTCGTACAGAGAAAGTGGTTAAGTTTTTGGAGGAAGATACTACTGAAGTAAGCTACAAAGCAGATGACACAAGCCGGTTTATGACGATTGATCCTGTGGCGGAAAAATATCCGGAGTTATCGCCATACGTCTATTGTAGGAATAATCCGATGAGGTTTGTGAATCCGACGGGAATGATTGTTGAAACAGATGAACTGTCTCAAAACAACATAAAAAACACACTAACAGATCAAGAAGCAAAATATGTAAGATTTAACAACAACGGAGTGCTTGATGCAAAAAGATTAAATAAATCAAAAAGTACTTCTGATAACATGACGGCTTTGAAAACATTGGCTAAGAGTGAACTTGTATATAATTTTCAAGTTACAAAAGAAGACCACGAAGGAAATTCATTTTATGATAAGACAGCCACAGGAGGTAATTTTTATAGAGGCGTTACAGAAATGCCAGGAGCAGAATCAAATCCATCGCCAGATAACAAAATATATGTACTTGTTGGAGAAGTTTTGAATAAAAAACAGCAAGTAATGACTACTGCACACGAAGGTTTGGGGCATGCCTATTTTTATGAAATTACACGCAATGTTGAGAAAGCAAGCCATACCTATAAATCTGAAGGTCGTATGGTCTGGGACGAAGAAATCCAAATGAATGTTTTTGAAACAACAAAAGTTCCCACAAATATTTCTTTAGAAAATCAAATAAATAAAGTTGTAAAACAAGCAGAAAATAATTATGATAAGAAAAACAACTAAAATAATGCTTATATTGCTATGTTTAACTAATGTTGTTTTTGGACAAATGCAAACGAAAGTAGATACAACATTATGTCATGGTAAAAATATAATTGTCGAATATCCATTAATTAATAAAATTGATATAGTTAATTATGAGGAAGGTTATTTCAAAATAATAAGTTGTATTTTAGATACTGCTGTAATAACAATACATTGTGGAAGTATGGTAAATTTGCCATTAACAGATTTAACAGACAAAACAATATGCAGTATATTTATATTAGGTAAAGATATTCGTAGTATAAGAGGTTATTATTCGTTAAATGGAAAAAAATATTTTAGAGAAGATAATTATTTTAAATATAACATTACCATTACCTATGAGAATGTTGATGAAACAAAATTGACCTATTACGAACACTTTTTCAATGATATAAAAATACAATAATTATTCAGTACATACATAAGGATTTTTGTTTAATGTAATATGTCAAAATTTGCTTTAACTCGTCAAAGCTTTTGCCTTTGGCGGACAAAAAGCAAGCCTCAGTTGGCAAAATTAAGTAAATAAAAGAGTGATAGGCTCATGATCATGCCAAATAATTGCGTAAATTTGTCTTCGTTTGGAATGAGTTTTGCAGAGTGTTTACTGCCCAGCCTCCAGCCCTACAAATGCAACGGGAAAGAGGTGGATCAAATGAGCGGATTGAATCAGTACAATTACTTATTCCGTAATTACGATACGACAACCGGGAGGTTTCCGATAATGTATCCGTTGGCAGAAAAAGATTATTCGGCAAGTCCGTATGTTTATTGCGCGAATAATCCGGTGAGGTACATTGATCCAGATGGAAGAGATGTTAAACCTGCTGATAACGAAGCTTTAAAGATGATTCAAAATACTCTTACAACTAAAGATATGAAATATGTCCGATTTGATGCGAATGGCAATATTGATAAAGACTATCTTAATTCTCATATAAGCGAAAGTGGTAATTATAACGCATTACGAGAATTAGTTAATTCAGATATTTTGACAGAAGTTTCATTAGCAACTCACTACACATACGTGGATCGTAATGGAAAGCAGCATCCATCAGTAACCATGTCGTATCAAAAACCCGATCCTGAATTGAGTGATCCTACAGGAAGTACTCTAAATGGAACTACAACTGGTGAAGGTGGATTAATGGGGCAAACTCTATTGCACGGAAAAGGAGTATATGATGTAAATTCACCAGATAATACGATAAGAGTAATAATGAATAGAAAACTCTCTCCAGCAGCAAGGGCTGAAATGTATAGTCATGAAGCAAACGGTCATGCTCTAATGTACGTTAGAACACGTGATAGGTTACAATCTGGACATATATTTAGTGGTTCAAAAGATATAAATAAACCTTTAGTAGACATGATAATAAAGTCTAAAATGGAAACTGTTAAAAATATGCAAGAAAGCGGAAAATGAAAAAGATAATATTATTCATGCTTTTGTTAATATTTCCACTATTCTGTTTTTCTCAAATAAGAGATAGTCTTATTATTAGAGAATATTCACTATGCAATTGTGTGGAAAATTCCAGTGAAATTTTTAGTGTTTTATACGAAATAAATAATAATACTTGCGATGTATTCTATTTATGGATTGAAAAGGAGATTCATTCGCCAGAACTTGAAAGAATAAATGATTATTTTAAGAAAAATAAGGGGGATGCGAGTTTGTATCAAATGGCAATGGAAGTTAATATTTCATATGAATGTCCATCTCTATTTACTACCTTTCTCAAGAAAATCAAGCCACAGGAAACATTTATTATCCAGATTATTTCTACGGGAATAATGTCTGAGTGTGAAAAAAAACAGATATATACATATTTAGACACACATGTGGTGATCATGAATGAAAATATATTAACAAAATACATTGAAGGATTATCTAACTTTAATCCTCTATTATTTTACAAAAATGATTTTATTACATTGCCTGTAGAGATGATTAACTTTTAGACAGTTTTGTAAATTTATGTTTCGAATGAATTGAAACAGATGAATAGAAGTATCTCCTCTATATAGGCCATAGTCTATAGAAAATAAATCATTTACATTTTACAGAGGTAGTGACAATAATGCACAAACAAAACAACAGGGAAAAACATTTATTTAGAAAGACAAAATAAAATAAATGGTAAAAACGTTTCAAAAGACCAATCAAAAGCTGCCGAAATGCAGGCAAGTATTGATAATCTCAAAGCTGGAGTTTCTGAATTAACAGCAATGGGCGCTACAAAGGAGCAAGTTTTTACTTATAATAACATCGATGGAAGTGATGGCACCACAAAGATTGTAGATGGAGTTATTGTAATGAATATAGCTGGTAATGGAAATTTACCTAATGGAGTACATGAGTCATCCCATGGATTTGATATTTGGAAATCAGGGATGCTTAAAGATATTGCTGCTTTTTATTCAGGAGAAGCAAAAGCATATGGAAGGCAATTCTCATTTGGAGGTAAATCTGCAATGCCGCATTCTGAAGGAGGAAACATTAATAGTTTGAAAGATGTAACAATAAATTGGGTTATAGGAATTATAGATTCCAATGGAGATTATATGTACCCGAAACAATTATTAGGAAATAAGTACAATAAAGCCTATATAAAATCACTTTTATTTAATACAAAATAAGGTGAAATCGATTAATAGTTTATTATTTTGTTGGTTGTTAATGATTGGATTATCTTCATGCAAAACTTCTGCCGATGTGGAAGGAACTTATTTATCTTTGTTCCGAAATAATCCTCATAAATTAAATATTTATACTGCACATAAATTTGTCTTCAGTGCTGATTTTACATTCAATTATTCTTATATTGTAATAGGAGATACAGAAAAATATTCTTCGGGGACATGGGAACAAATAGATAAAAATACGATTGTACTAAACAGTAATATACAATCTAACGTTCTCCCATTACAAGTAGAAAAAGTTAATAGCGAAGACTCACATATTCAAGTTTGCGAAAATTTAGTTATCATTCAAAAAATAAGTAAATATGAATACGAAAATGAAGATTTTTTGGTAACGCCATACATTGATGGAATCAATTATTTGGATTTGCATCCTGAATTATCGGATGAGCCTTTACAAATAACGAAAAACGATTTTTGTAAATCTATGGGATTAGAGACTGATACAATAAATCTCTCGGAAATAGTAATGACTTCACCTCCCATAAAAAGAGGCTCGTATTGTATTTATCCCGAAAAACCATTTGACACTCTTTATTTCAAAATATTAAAACAACCTCGAAAAGTTGAACGAATGGGACCTCGCTCTTATAAAGAATATTATATTTTAGAAACGGAACATAAAAAATTAACTACGAATGATGGGGATATTGTCAATGTCACGATTACTCTGCTCGATTCATTATTTTCATACAGAATATTTGATAATGAAAAAATTAAATTAAGCGGAAATAAACTAATATTTAAAGATAAAGAAGACAACAATAAAAAGAATAAACTTTACATTAAAGATTGAATTTGGTAAATTTATATTTCGAATATTTTGAAAATAAAAATTAGAAAAAAATGTAAATTTTAATATGAAGATATTATTATTAATTGCAGGACTATTTTGGATCATTTCGCTTTCTGCCCAACCATTGGAAGCATATCAACAATCGTATGATTTTATCCATAAAATGTTGAGAGATGAAATGCCATTAAGTTTTAAAGACGCTGTTTGGGCAACTGAAAATGCTTATGAAAATGATCGTTTGGATATAAAAGCATGCGATCAGGAAATAGAATTCCTCACACAACTCTGCGGCATCATTTCCAACACCGAATTAATCGCCTATACTGGAAAAGATAAAGACGTTGTAACAAAACATGCCGCTCTTTTCAAAACTCTTATGGATACTGTATCTTTACCAATTGATTCTACTCATATACTGTTCCATTTGCCTTACACTTACGATTTCGACGACCCGACCGGTCAAAAAGACTGGACAAAAATGTTTGTATCTAAATTATTGAAAACTGGAAAAGGCAACTGTCATTCTTTACCCTATCTTTACAAAATACTGTCCGACGAATTGGGCATTCCCTGCTATCTTGCTTTTGCACCCAACCATATCTATATCAAACTATACGCCGAAAATACCGGCTGGTACAATACGGAACTGACCAGCGCTTCCTTCCCGATTGACGCATGGATTATCGCTTCCGGCTATGTTGCGATTGACGCTATCCGTAACGGACTATATATGGATACTTTAAGCAATAAACAAGCGGTGGCTAATTGCCTACTCGATTTAGCGCAAGGTTACCAACATAAATATGGAAAAGAAAATCCGGAATTTGTCATACAATGCTGCAATACGGTTTTAGAATATCATCCGACAAACGTAAACGCTTTGTTGACGAAAGCCGAAGCGCAAAAACAATATATTCATTCATTGATGAAAACAAAAAATCTGAAAAAGCCGGAAGAACTTTTTTCTGATCCAATGATCAAAGAGATGTTTTCAGACATGGAATCAACTTATATCCAATTACATAAATGGGGATACCGGCGGATGCCCGAAGAAATGTATCGGCAGTGGATGGGATTGCTTAAGAATGAGCCAAATGCTTATACAAACCAAAAATTAAAAATCCCGAAATAGATTTATCCAGTTTCCAAGGCATACATCCTCTAACGCTTCAGAATATTTACAAAATAAGAAAGAACAAAAACATTGGTTTTACAGTCGTTTATTTTTCAAATCGAAGTAAATCTATGCGATTGTAATAAAATTTTATTCGTCTGAAAGTTTTAATTGACCAAATGTTAAAAACGCACCCACGGAACAAAATTATTGCCGAAAAAAATGTCCCTTAACCTTCAAACATGATGATAGGGTTCTTGATGAAGAATCGTCATTGCCCGATACAATTGTTCCACAAAAATCAACCGAACCAATTGATGGGAAAATGTCATTTTCGATAGCGCAATTTTTTCTTGAGCCGCTTCGTAAATTTTCCGGGAAAAACCATACGCCCCGCCAATCACAAAGACGAGACATTTGGGGATGGTCTGCCTCTTTTTTTCCAGATATTTCGCAAAATCCAGAGAGGTAAACTCCTTTCCTTGCTCGTCCAACAAGACTACGTAATCGCCCGCTTGAAGGTATTGAAGAATTCCTTCGCCTTCCTTTTCTTTTTGCTGATCGAACGAAAGACTCTTGGCATGCTTTATAGCGGGAATCACTTGTATTTCGAAAGGAAGATAATGTTTTATCCTTCCGCCGAATTCGTCCAAGCCTTTTTCCACAAAATCCTGACTGGTTTTACCCACAACTAATAACAGAATTTTCATTGAAAAATGTATTTCATGTTCCTTTTATAGCGGCCTGAATTTTTAAGATTGCTTTATTTTTTTCTTACTATTTTTATTCGTAACGCAATGCATTGATTGGATCTAAGGAAGCCGCTTTTTTGGCCGGATACCACCCAAAGAAGATGCCGGTTGCCGCACAGACCAAAAACGAAACTCCTACAGCCGGAACGCTGACGATAAAAGGCCACTTCAATCCTGCAGAAGCGCCATACGAAAGAAGCAAACCGAGCAAAATGCCGATGATTCCGCCTATCAGACTTAAGATAATGCTTTCGCACAGAAATTGCAGCAGAATATCTTTGTTCTTGGCTCCGATGGACATACGCAAACCTATTTCTTTTGTTCGCTCTGTTACAGTTACATACATAATATTCATGATGCCGATTCCGCCGACGAGCAAAGAAATGGAAGCGATAGCCGACAATAAGACTGTGAGGAAACCGCTAACCGAATTCATCATATCCAGCATTTCTTTTTGAGTGCGAACGTCAAAATCGTTTGCCTGGCCAGGTTTTAATCTGTGGGTGTTGTGTAGAATCGTTTCGATTTCCTGCGTCGCCAATGTAGCTGTTTCTTCCGACGATGCCGAAGCCATGATCATGTGAATATACGTAATAGCCAATATGCGCTTTTGCACGGTTGTGTAAGGCGCAATCACCACATCATCCATATCTTGTCCCATTTGGTTTTGACCTTTGCTTGCCAATACGCCAATGATTTTAAGCGGTATTTTGCTGAAACGAATCGTTTGCCCCAATGGATTTTCCCCATTGGGAAAAAGGTTGTCTACCACGGTTTTTCCGACCATGCAAACTTTGGCGGAATTTCGTACATCCTGTTCAGTAAAAGAAATACCTGAAGCTATTTCGTATTTGCGAATGGAAATCAACTCCGAATTACCCCCTTGCATGCTGCCTGGCCAGTTGTTGGAGCCGCTAACCAACTGTCCGCTGGCATTTACCAAAGGAGAAATGGAGCTTACGTATTGTGCTTTTGCACGAATAGCTTCCACATCTTTATCCGTGAGCGTCTGTACATTGGCCGAACCAATATTTACTCCCCCCTGCCTTTGGCTTGTACGCATGACCATAATCAGGTTGGTTCCCATGGAAGAAATTTGATTGTTAATGCTTTTCGAGGAACTTTGTCCCAAACTAACCATAGCGATTACCGACGAAATGCCGATAATGATGCCCAACATGGTGAGGAATGCCCGCGTTTTATTGCGAAGCAAGGCTTTATAAGCTATTTTAAATAAATTGAGAATGCTCATATTTTAGTAATCATCGTTAACAGGCAAAACGTCCAAACTTGCTTTTGCAGATTGCGTTTGAACTGGAGCGTCTTTCACGATATGTCCGTCGCGCAACTGAATGGTACGGTTCGTAAAGACGGCAATGTCCGGCTCGTGCGTTACAAAAGCGATGGTTTTTCCTTCGCTGTTTAATTGTTGAAATAAATTCATAATTTCGTAAGAAGTGCGGGTATCCAAGTTTCCAGTCGCTTCGTCAGCTAACAAGATAACCGGATCGTTTACCAACGCTCGCGCAATCGCTACTCTCTGCTGCTGTCCGCCTGAAAGTTGGTTGGGCAAGTGCATCATTCGGTCGTGCAAACCAACTTGCTCCAGGGCGCGGATGGATCTTTCCCTCCGTTCTTTGGTGGAAACGGTATTGTTGTAGAGCAAAGGCAATTCTACGTTTTCTAAAGCCGAAGTTCGGGGAAGAAGGTTATAGGATTGAAAAACAAATCCGATTTTACGGTTGCGCAACGTGGAAAGTTCGTCTTTACTGCGTTGACTGACCGAAATTCCGTCGATAAAATATTCTCCCGAAGAAGGACGGTCTAAACAACCCATGATGTTCAGTAAAGTAGATTTTCCGCTTCCGCTCGCCCCCATGATGCTCACAAATTCTCCTGAAGAAATCGTGAACGAGATGCCTTTTAAAGCATGTACTTCTTCGCTTCCCACTTGGAAAATACGGCGAAGCTGTTCGATTTTGATAATATCGTTCATTTTTCCCATCTCTTTACCTTCTGCGCCGCTGCGGCATAAGAGGATTACTAACAGGCTTTTCCGGTGTGTCCTGTTTTCCGACGGCAACCGATAAAACGACGGTATCGCCCGGTTTCAAGCCTTCTTTTACAATTGTATTTACATCGTCGGACAATCCGACTTTTATTTCTCGTCGAACAAGACTGTCGGACATTTGCAACCAAACGGTTTTCCTTGTGCTGTCATGTTTTTCTCCTTCTGCGTTTTGTTCTTGTGTGTGGGGATGAGGGGAGCGAGGTTTCATTTTGAAATGAGCGAACACCTCTTGCGTAGGAACGAAATGCAATGCTTCCGCCGGAATAGCGGGTCCGGTTTCTACCTGCGTGACAATCGAAACATTGGCTGTCATTCCCGGATACAGTTTTTCATCGGGATTAGGCGCTTCGATAATTACGGTATAAGTAACCACATTGTTTGTCACTGTCGGCTGCAAACGGATTTGGTTAACCACGCCGTTGAACGTATCGTCGTTATAAGCGTCTACTGTGAAGCGGACTTGCTGTCCCAGTTGCACGCGACCTATATCGGCCTCATCCACATCAGCTTCCACTTGCATTTTTGTCAAATCATTGGCAATTGTAAATAACGTAGGCGTGTTGAAAGAAGCGGCAACCGTTTGCCCTTGATCCACAGAACGATCGAGGATGATGCCGTCGATGGGAGAATAAATTTCTGCGTAAGACAAGTTTACTTCTGCCTGCTGCAGATTGGCTTTTGCATCGGCCAGAGAGGATTGCGCCTGCGCCAAACTATTGACAGCATCTTCGTAAGAAACGTCGGTAGCGGCTTTCACATCATGAAGCTGTTTTATTCGGTCGAAGTTTTGCTGGGAATATTTCAGGTTGCTTTCGGCGCTTACCTGAGTTGCTTTTGCTTGCGTGACCCGTTCTATAAGCGTCGATTTGTCGATTTCCGCTAATAACTGCCCTTTTTTTACCAGCGAATTATAATCGACAAAAATTTTCTCTATCACTCCCGAAACTTGCGTACCCACTTCGACTTTGTCCACCGGCTGAACATATCCCGTAGCGGTTACCGTGTTTTCGACGGTTTCGTCCTTTACCTCCGCCGTATTGAATTGAAGCGCAGCGCCTTCTCTCCTTTTTATTATAAAGAAAAGAATGAGAAGGATTACGACGGCTGCGGCAATGCCGATAATAATTAATTTTTTCTTCTTCATATTTTTACATTGTTATTTGAATACCCATGTATACATCTAAAATTTTGCGTTTCAGGATGAATTCGTATTTACTTTGAATATAATCGCTTAATGCGCTTATGTAATTGTTTTGCTGTTGTAATAGATCAACGACCGTAATCGAACCGACATTGAATTGCGCTCGGTAAACATCAAAGGTTTTTGAATAGGCAATTTGCCTGATATTCGTTGTCTGATATTTATTGTAAGCCGATACCACCGATTGATAATCGGTAACTACCGTTTGTTGAATATCCAATTCGGTTTGTTTTCTGTCCAATTCGGCCTGTTTCAAAGCAATCCGGCTTTGCGTCACTTTCGATTTAGTTCGGCTATTATCGTAAATAGGAATGCTAAGCGACAATCCGATTTGTTGATTCAGATAATCGGAAAGTTGCGTACCGAAATTGCTGGAACCTGTGTGGCCGGTTCCGAGACTTCCGTGCAGGCTAAGCGTAGGCAAATAATTGGCTTGCGACATTTTAAGACTTACTTTGGCAATATCTATATTGTATTGACTAATTTTTAAGTCCGGCAGCGTTTGGTTTGTTTGGTCTAAAACCTCGTTCAGAGAAGGCAAAAGACTCATCCGTTGGATGGAGGTCGTATCCGGAGAGATAATCTGAAGATTATCCATTACCGGCATGGAGAGTAAACTCTTTAAGGTAAGCAGACTATTGTCGCGGGAAATTTGGGTGTCGAGAACATTGTATTGGTCGTTAGCATATTGAGCTTCAAGCAATAAATAGTCGCTTTCCAATATACTTCCGTAGCGGAATTGCTCTTTGCCTTGATTCAATTGCTCTTCGCTGGCTTTAACCACAGCGGCCTGATATTTAAGCAGTTCTTCGTCGCCCAAGACCGTTAAAAAAGCTTGCAAAATCTGAATGGTCAAGTTATTCTGGTATTGGGAAGTTTGATAAGTCGACTGCACTTTTCGTAATTTGTTCTGTTCGATCGTATTGGAAATATTTCCGCCCTCGTACAAAGTCATATTGGCATTCAAACTGTAGTTGCCGCTCAACGCAGCATCAGAGCCTTTGCTATGGTTGAGGTTCTCTCCCACGGAAGCGCTCAGATTGGGAAGGCGTTCCATTTTGGATTGCTGATAAGCGTCTTCACTGGCTTCTTCCGTCAATTTCATGGATTGAAGATTGTAATTGTTTCCAAAAGCATAGTTCAAACAATCTTCCAATGTAAAATGATAATCAGCAACCGTTGTCTCCTGCGCTTTTACTGCTCCTGCCGTCATCACCAATACAAAACCTAAAATAATTTTTCTCATATCGCCTTTGTTTTAATTAGTCGGACGCAAAGGTAAAGTATATAAAGGGAAGAGACAAGTAATTATTAGAGTTTATGTAAATTAGTTAGTGGCGTCCTAAATCAGCTGGCGGCGAAATTTAACCCCTAAGTTCCGATTTTGTAATAGAATCTTTCAAGGTACCTTCCAATTACATTACTATGAGCGGTTTCGTTCTTGGAAAAGTAAATAGTCTTGCGATTTAGACGTTTTATAGGCGTCCTAAAATTTAGGTTTTTTCGTTCGATTTTCTATGTATTGTCTTTTCCTGTTCGATGCTTTTCCGCTCTGTTTTTAATGGAATACAAAATGTACGCGATATTGAAAACTGTTGTCTGTTTGGTCAAGGCTAAATCTCCACCTTGAATTTTGCATCTCTTGCCGAATCTTATACTGCTTTTTTTTATTTGGAAATTCTTCTACTTCGATCGCATCAACCATTCCCAAACGATTTACATAAAGTAAAATAGTGCACTTTTCCCCCTTTTTGAGTTCCTTGTATATATCTTTTAAACTATAATTGGCAATACATACATACAAAAGTTTAGGATAATAATTAGGATGAATCTGCTGTGATTCATTGAAAGCGCGATTTCCATTTTTATAATATACCGGAGAACGGTCAGCATAATAGATTTGTGTTTGGGTTTCGGTTTCATCTGTGATTATCGGTTTTAAAAAAGTTTGTCGAGGGTTAAATGGATATTCTACTTTTGTCAACAGGATCGTGCAATTATAAATGTGAGGCGTTAATTGAACAGCGATAGAATTTTCGTTTTGGATACTATTTATAGCTATGTCTAATGGTTCGTATCCTATTGCACGGAATATTAATTTTGCATCCTGTTCACAAGTATCTGGAATTACAATTTTGCATCGGTTATCCCTATCCGTTGTTCCAAGATAATTATCCCGCTGTCCCAATTCTTCCCAATATGGATAAGTTTTGTTTTCCATACGGGGCGAATAGTAAAAAATGTCGGCATTTACCACGACCGTATCATCAACTTCTACACTAATTGCTTTTGAGGGTATTATTTTTGGAGGAACCATCAATTCCCAACCATCATCTTTCGATATCAGCGGGAACGACAGAATGGGCATCACTACAAAGAGCCAACATACAAAATGAAAATAATGGTTGCCCATATATAACCTAAACATTGTATTTTGTTTTGTACAAACTTTACTTCAACGCACAGCCGCTATAAATGCCATGAGTTAGATAGTCATTATAACTTTCTTCCCGAATAATTGGTACTTCATTCATAAAATCTTTCAGAATTTATCATTATTCCACCACTTATCAAATGTTTTAGGACATACTTTTCTGATAGATTCTTCGTCGTTTTCGTCCCACTCAAATTCTATTTTTGGCAAAGGCATTATTTGATAATCTATATTTTTCTCCGCTTCGTAAAAATCTTTGTTAAATTTCTTTTTAAACACTTCTTTAGGAAGATAATCTACGTCTTCCCATTCGGGATATTCATCATCTGTTAAATTGTCAAATTCGTCGCAAAGACTATCCGCATCCTGAATAGCTTTCATATAGACCGATTTGCCTCTTGTGAGCAACCAAAATCGGAAGTAGTCAAAACTGTCGTCACTACAACCTCCTAATACTACATAAGCGACTGCCCATAATGCTTGATTGTAAGATTGCAGATAAAAATGAATCCACCAGTATTCATATCCGAAAATCTCATCTTCGGATAATTTGCTTAATTCATTTTCTAAATCTCTACCTTTGTTAGAGTTCTCCATAATGTCCCAAAATCGTTCTTCGGTCAATAACGTGGACGCTAATTTTTTCATGGTTCAATCGTTTAATAATTATTTATTTTCAAATTCCATTAAATTGATCATCTTATCTTCATTAAAATACTATTTTATCATTCTTATTCAAATGAAATCATAGTTAGAAGGAAGAGAATAAACCCATTTTATCTAATGGAAAAATTATCTATTTATCAAGATGGTTTAATGGCTGATTTACATCAAACCACAGTTCTTCTAATCCATCTTCGTTAGGCTTTAAATATAAAATATCGTATCCCCCGTTTGCCAAAGACTGGCTTTGCATTGATAAATGATTCAAAAACAAATAATTGTATTCACTATACACTGCGATAACATGTATGGCAGTTTCCTTTAATAACCCATCGCCTGTCGAGGTTAACGCATCTGCAATGCACCGTATTTTATTGATATTTTTATCGGCATCAACAGATTTATTTAAAGCATCATACGCAATACTTTGATAATATAGATAAGTGCAATTAAACGGCTCTACACTTAGTGCAGAATCGAATAACGACACCAATTTTTCCCATTCTTCTTTGCTTGGCTCTTCTTTGTCTAATATGGTATCAACTTGTTTTGCGTCGTATGCGGATGCATAAGGCGAATAATTTTTATGAAACACATAACCATAGTATAAATGCCTTTTTTCGTCCAAGTTCATAGTACTATCTCCTTGTTGAAATCTATCCCAAAGTTTAGAATAATAAAAATCGGATTGGTCGTCTTCTATGTCCAATTTTATCTGTTCATAATCAGGTTTTACAAAATTATCCTCCCACAACATTTCATTGCTGATAAAAATTTGTTGAGCCAATGTATCTCCCAATTGTGCCGCTTTTTTGGCATACAGCAGCGCATAAATCGGATTGCCCTTCTCTTGATAAAACAAACCCAAATAATAGTATTCCTCTGGAGAATCAGGCTTTAAATTTATACCTTTTTTAAACAGTTCAATAGCTTTGTCATAATCTTCTTTTTCCGCATAAATACCGCCTAATGCAAAAAAAGTATCTGCAATCGTGTCGTTAATAGCGATAGCTTTAGCATAATATTCTATCGCTTTATCTAAGTCAGGAATCTGAGAAAATGTATTACCCAAGTTATAGTAAGCATCAAAATAAGTACTGTCTGTTTCTATTGCTTTTTGATAATATTCAATAGCCTTGTTGTAGTTAGCGCTGTCGGCCTCTGCATTGCCGAGTTCTTTCCATTCTTCTGCTGTTTGTGCGAATAGATTAATACCCGTAATAAAAAATATTACTGTTAATAAAATTGTTTTACATCCTCTCATCATTTAATTTATAATTACAGATAAAAAATATATATCTTTTTTTATTCTTCAAAAAATAATCCTTCTGTATCCTCGTCATCTATTATGCCAACGCCTTTTCTTTTCGCCCTATTCCACCAAAAACTTTCCATGGGTTTGCCGTCGATAGAGTCAACTTTAATGTAATTGGCCTCGCTGGCATAATTTGATCTATTTGCTGAAGTATTTTTCCTTGTTGGTTTTTCCAATTTTCTTCTTTATGATACTTGCATTGTCGTCTGCCTACCAATCACTTTTCTAAGTATACGTAAAGATACAAGAATTTTTATATTTTATCGTATTTCCTTAAAATTATTTACATATTCGCTGTATTTACCTTATCTCTTTATTTTCTTTTCCAAGACAGTTGGGACATATTATTCTGCATTTGTTGCATTTAAAATAAAAATTTTCACCTTCGTTTGTGTGAAATGCATAATTAAAACACGTTAATTGCTCCATTTCTATTGTGTCTTTTTTCAGAGCATTTACAGGACAATGCCCTATACACAAAAAACAATTTGGAGGACATTTTTCTATAATTATATTATCGGGATCAATTTCTCAAAGAAAAAAACAATAAAATATTAGACTAAATGGAAAAGAAGGCATTTATTTTGAAACAAATCATAACTATATCCCCTCCCCTTTGGTTTTTTAGCGTTGGATTTATAATAGTGGGTATATTTTGACTCTTGGGAGATATTCTCAAACGGTTTGCCAACAGCATGCCTATTTGTCTGTGGAGTATACAAACCTTTGCTTAGCGCAGCTGCTTACTAAAGGTACCGTTTAAGCGTCAAATCAACTGTTGCAAGAACCTTGCCCGAAGCAATCCCCAAAGGAATTCATAGGATTGCTTCGGGCAAAGCTCTTGCACTGACGATGCATCTATTTTTTTTAGTGACAGATAGGAATTTCATCCTCATGGTATCGGTATCGTCACTGCGCGACTTCGTGATTCTCTGTTTCTGGAGTTTCCGTTTTCGAAGCTTTTACTATTTCTTCTGCAATTTGGGCATTTTCACCTTCCTGCGCTTTGGCAACAGCAGGAGCAGCAGGCGTTGCCTGGACAGACGACTTGCCGGAACCTCTCCGTGTTGAGCGGCGGGTTCTTCCGCTTTTAACGGATTCGTTCCCTTTCAACATCAATTCGTTATAATCGACCAATTCAATAAAGCACATGGAAGCATTATCTCCCAAGCGATTGCCGATTTTTATAATACGAGTGTAACCGCCCGGACGGTCGCCAATTTTCTGAGAAATCTCCTTGAACAATTCCGTAACCGCATATTTATCATGCAAGGATTGAAAAACCAGACGTCTCGAATGAGTTGTATCGTTTTTCGATTTCGTAATAATCGGCTCCACGTATTTACGAAGTTCTTTGGCTTTAGCCAGAGTTGTAAATATCCTTTTATGTTTGATCAACGAAACAGCCATGTTGGAAAGCATGGCTGCCCGGTGAGAATAGGTACGCCCCAAATGATTGATTTTATCGTTATGTCTCATCGTTAATTTTCTAAAATTTTCTAATTTTCTTTATCTAATTTATATTTTGAAATATCCATACCAAAATTCAAATTCAATTTGTCGAGCAACTCGTCTAATTCGGTCAAAGACTTCTTGCCGAAATTTCTGAATTTCAACAAATCGTTCTTTTGATACCTGACAAGTTCTCCCAACGTTTCTACATCCGCCGCTTTCAAACAGTTTAGGGCACGGACAGAAAGATCCATATCGGACAACTTGGATTTCAGCAATTGACGCATGTGCAATACTTCTTCATCGAATTCTTCATTCGTCTCGTTGTTAGTTGGTTCTAAATGAATTTTTTCGTCGGAAAACAACATGAAATGATGAATCAAAATACGAGCCGCTTCTTTCAACGCTTCTTTTGGATGAATAGAACCATCGGTCATTATTTCGATCGTAAGCTTTTCGTAGTCCGTTTTCTGTTCTACACGAAAAGGCTCCACCACATATTTCACGTTTACAATAGGCGTAAAAATAGAATCTATGGCGACTAAATTAATCTCATCATCTTCGGTGCGATTTTCTTCGGCAGGTATGTATCCTCTTCCTTTACTGATATTTAATTCCATCTTAAAACTTGCGGTTTTATCTAAATGACAGATAATAAAATCTGGATTTAATACCTCAAAGCCTGCTAATTGTTTTCCAATATCGCCTGCTCTAAATTCTTCCACGCCAGCAACGCCAATTGTTACTTTTTCATTCTCGATGTCTTTCACCGTTTGTTTGAATCGCACCTGTTTAAGCCGAAGAATGATATTGGTCACATCTTCCAAAACGCCCGGAATGGAGGCAAATTCATTGTTAACGCCATCAATTCGAATCGAAGTGATCGCATAACCTTCCAAAGAAGACAAAAGGATACGGCGAAGAGAATTACCTATGGTAATGCCATAACCCGGTTCCAATGGACGAAATTCGAATTTTCCATATTTGTTATCCGCACCCAACATCAATACTCTGTCAGGTTTTTGAAATGCTAATATCGCCATAAAAATTTGTTTATTTAGAATATAATTCTACAATTAATTGCTCTTTAATATTTTCAGGAATATCTGCCCGTTCCGGAATATGCAAATATTTAGCGCTCAAGGAAGCCTGATCGTATTCGATCCATGGATACTTGCTGTGATTTATGCCTGAAACACTATCAAGAATTACTTCGAGGGATTTGGCTTTTTCCCGTACGCCCACTATTTGTCCCGGTTTCACCGAATAGGAAGGAATATTTACCACCTTACCGTCCACAACAATGTGACAATGCGAAACCAACTGACGAGCGCCTGCCCTTGTCTTTGCCAATCCCATACGATAAACAATATTATCTAAACGAGATTCCAGAAATTGGAGAAGCACTTCGCCCGTAATACCCTTTGCGCGGGAAGCTTTTTCAAATAAATTACGGAACTGTTTTTCCAATACTCCGTAAGTATATTTTGCTTTTTGTTTTTCGCGCAATTGAATGCCGTATTCCGAAGTTTTCTTTTTTCTTCCATTCCCGTGTTGTCCCGGAGGATAATTTTTTTTACTTAGAACTTTATCCGGTCCGAAAATAGGTTCGCCGAATTTGCGTGCTATCTTTGTTTTTGGTCCTATATATCTTGCCATTTTCGTAATTTAAAAATAATTAAACTCTTCTTCTTTTAGGAGGACGGCAACCATTGTGTGGAAGCGGCGTAACGTCGATAATTTCCGTTACTTCAATCCCTGCGCCATGCACTGTACGAATGGCGGATTCACGGCCATTACCCGGACCTTTCACATAAGCTTTTACTTTCCTTAAGCCGAGATCATAAGCCACTTTGGCGCAATCTTGCGCCGCCATTTGCGCGGCATAAGGAGTATTTTTTTTAGAACTTCTGAATCCCATTTTACCCGCCGACGACCAAGATATTACTTGTCCTTCACTATTTGTAATCGTAATAATAATGTTGTTAAATGAAGAGTGAACATGCAATTGACCGTTTGCATCGACTTTTACCACTCTTTTTTTAGCTACTACTGCTTTCTTTGCCATAATTCCATTATTTCTTATTTCGTTGCTTTTTTCTTATTCGCAACTGTTTTCTTTTTACCCTTCCGAGTTCGGGCATTATTCTTGGTACTTTGACCTCTCACGGGTAATCCGATACGATGACGTACTCCACGATAACTGCCGATGTCCATCAAACGTTTGATATTCAATTGAATCTCAGAACGAAGATCCCCTTCCACCTTAAAATTGTGACTAATTACTTCGCGTACTGCCGCCGCTTGGTCATCGGTCCAATCTTTTACTTTAATATCTCTGTCCACTCCTGCTTTTATCAGGATTTTGTTAGCTGAACTGCGACCAATGCCGAAAATATACGTCAGTGCAATTTCGCCTCTTTTATTTTGAGGTAAATCTACCCCTACTATTCTTATAGCCATTTTTTAAAAGTTTAACAAAAATAATAAATTTATCCCTGACGTTGTTTGAATTTCGGATTTTTCTTATCAATCACATACAGACGTCCTTTCCTCCTCACGATTTTCGAATCGGGAGTACGCTTTTTTATCGAAGCTCTTACTTTCATATTGTTTCTTTTTTTAATAAACAAGTTAACGGTAAAGCAAAGTACATGTTTAACAAGATTTTTCTCGTTTATTCATTTCCTTCGTATTTGCTTATATTTATTTATATCTGAATGAAATCCGACCCTTGGATAAATCATAGGGCGACATCTCTACTTTCACTTTATCGCCCGGAAGAATTTTGATGTAGTGCATCCGCATCTTTCCCGATATGTGAGCCGTGATTTCGTGTCCGTTTTCCAATTCTACCCGAAACATTGCATTGGACAATGCTTCTACGATGATTCCATCTTGTTCTATTGCCGACTGTTTAGCCATATTTTTGTTTTTCTAACTCTCTTCCTCTATTTGAAAAATTCTCCTTTAGTTAGAAGAGATCGAGAGAGGGGGTTTATTTATAACCTGATCTATCAAATCAAACGTGGATAAAATATCCGCTTTTCCCGGACGAATAGCCACCGTATGCTCAAAATGGGCAGAAGGTTTGCGATCGGCTGTACGCACGGTCCAACCATCTTTTTCAAACTTCACATTTTTTGTACCCATATTAATCATCGGTTCTATCGCTATACACATTCCGTTTTTCAACAATGAGCCGTAGCTTTTCTTTCCATAATTTGGAACTTCGGGTTCTTCGTGCATGTTTTTTCCGATTCCGTGTCCAACTAACTCCCTGACCACGCCGTAACCTTTGCTTTCGCAATACTTCTGAATCGCATGTCCGATATCCCCAATTCGTTTTCCTTCTACAGCATAGCTGATTCCGAGATACAAAGCGTCTTTCGTTGTTTGCAAAAGTCTTTTTACTTCTGGAGCCACTTCGCCCACCTCAAAAGTGTAGGCGGAGTCGCCGCAATATCCATTCAACTTGACGCCGCAATCTACCGAAACGATATCGCCTTCTTTCAAGCGATAGTCGTTTGGAATGCCATGCACTACATTTTCATTGACCGAAATACAGAGCGCATTAGGAAAACCGTTATATCCCTTGAATAAAGGAATGGCGTTCTGATCACGGATAAACTCTTCTCCTATTTTATCCAGATGAAGCGTGCTAACTCCCGGAACAATATTTTTGGCTATTTCAGCCAAAGTAGAGCCTACCAAATGGTTAGCCGCCCGCATATATTCTATTTCTTCGTCTGTTTTTAGATAAATCATTTATTTAATAAGCATTGCCTTGCCGTCCTTTAATCCTTCCCGATTTCAACAATCCATCGTAATGCCGCATCAACAAATGACTTTCCACTTGTTGCAAGGTATCCAGCACCACCCCCACTAAAATCAGCAAAGAAGTTCCTCCAAAGAAGGAAGCAAATCCCTGTTGAATTCCAAACACATTGGCAAAGGCTGGCATAATAGCAACTAAAGATAGAAAGATAGCGCCGGGCAAAGTGATTCTCGACATAATTTCGTCAATATATTCCGCCGTTTTCCTTCCTGGTTTGATGCCGGGTATAAATCCGTTATTCCGTTTTAGATCCTCCGCCATTTGTTTCGGATTGATTGTAATAGCCGTATAAAAATAGGTAAACATGATAATCAATACCACGTCTACGAAATTATACCAAAAACCATGAATATCCGTTAACGGAGCAAATATTTTCATAGCCCAACTGTCGGGATTGGAACCAAAGCCCATCAAAGATACGGGAATAAACATAATAGCCTGTGCAAAGATGATCGGCATCACATTCGCGGCGTTCACTTTCAAAGGTATATATTGTCTTGCTCCTCCGTATTGCCGGTTTCCAATCATTTGTTTGGCATATTGAACCGGAATCCGTCTTGTTCCTTGCACTAAAAGGATAGCGCCTGCAATTACCGCCAACAGCAACAATAATTCCAACAAGAACATGACTAAACCTCCCGACACTTCGCTGACTCTCGATACAAGTTCTTGAGACAAGGCTCTCGGCAAACGCGCTAAGATACCCACCATAATGATGAACGAAACGCCGTTTCCAATTCCCTTATCGGTAATCCTTTCCCCCAGCCAAAGAACAAACATCGATCCGGCAGTAAGGATAATGGTCGAACTGATACTAAACCACACGCCTCCCGGAATGCCTGCTCCTACATGCCGCATTTGAACATTCAGGTTAACCAAATAAGTTGGCGCTTGAAACAACAAAATAAGAACAGTCAGATAACGAGTGTATTGATTGATCTTCCGTCTTCCGCTTTCGCCTTCCCGTTGCAATTTTTGAAAATAGGGAACTGCAATGGCTAACAATTGAATTACAATGGATGCCGAGATATAGGGCATGATTCCCAAAGCGACAATAGAAGCATTGGAGAAAGCGCCTCCCGAAAACATGTCCAGCAACGACATCAATCCGCCTGCTGTTTGTCCCTGCAAAGCAGACAAGCTTTTAGGATCAATGCCCGGAAGCGTAATAACTGATAAAAAGCGATAAATTGTAATCAATAGGAGAGTTAAGAGAATTCGGCTTTTCAAATCCTCAATCTTCCATATATTCTTTATTGTTTGAAATGCTCTCATTATCGTATTAGCGTTTTATGGTGGTTGTTCCTCCTGCTTTGGTGATCGCCTCTTCTGCTGTTTTAGAAAAAGCGTGAGCTGTAACTTCCAAAGCAGAAGTCAGCGTGCCTTTTGCAAGAATTTTAACCAAATGCTTGGACGATACAAAACCTGCATCTACCAATTCATTCACCCCTATTTTTGTTAAGTGTTGAGAATCAGCCAAATGTTGAAGTGTATCGAGATTAATAGCCTTGTATTCAACACGATTGATATTTTTGAAACCATATTTAGGCAAACGTCTTTGAATTGGCATCTGTCCCCCTTCAAATCCGATCTTTCGGGAATAGCCCGATCGTGATTTTTGTCCTTTATGACCTCTCGTAGAAGTTCCTCCCAATCCCGAACCAGTCCCGCGTCCAATTCGTTTGCGAGGTTTTATCGAACCTTTAGCAGGTTTTAAATTTGATAAATTCATATTTTTTTTATTATGAATTATAGATTATGAATTATGAATTATAAATTTATACTGTGCAATAGATAATTCATAATTCATAATCTATAATTCGACTGATACTAAATGTTTTACTTTCTCAATCATTCCTCGAATAGCCGGATTGTCGCCATGTTCCACCACGCGGCCTAATTTTCTCAGTCCCAAAGCATCCAGAGTTCTTTTCTGAACTTTCGGACATCCGATGCGACTTCTTACTTGTTTAATTTTTATCGTTGCCATACATTTTCCTCCCGATTATCCTTTAAAAACTTTTTCGACTGATATTCCTCTATTTTGCGCCACAGTGGCCGGATCGCGCAATTCGCTCAGTGCGGCAATAGTCGCTTTCACCAAATTATGCGGATTGGACGAACCTTTGGATTTGGCCAATACGTCTGTCACTCCTACGCTTTCCAATACTGCGCGCATAGCGCCGCCTGCCTTGACTCCCGTACCGTGAGTAGCCGGCTTGATCAATACCTGCGCCCCGCCGTATTTAGCTATCTGTTCGTGTGGAATAGTGCCTTTGTAAATCGGAACTTTTATCAAGTTCTTTTTAGCTGCTTCTATTCCTTTGGCAATAGCCGCTGTTACTTCGCCAGCTTTACCCAATCCCCAACCCACAATTCCGTCTTCATTTCCAACTACCACAATAGCTGCAAAGCTGAAAGTCCGACCTCCTTTCGTAACTTTAGTTACACGATTGATGGCAACTAACCTGTCTTTTAATTCTAAGTCGTTTGTTGACTTTACTTTATTATTTACTGCCATTTTTATTAAAAATTAAGTCCGCCTTTACGAGCTGCATCCGCCAATTCTTTCACTCTACCGTGGTATAAATAACCGTTCCGGTCAAAAACTACAGCAACAATGCCTGCCTCTTTAGATTTCTGCGCAATCAACTCGCCTACTTTGGAAGCTTGTTCCTTCTTGGGCGTTGCTTCTGTCATTGCAATAGAAGAAGCAGCCGCCAATGTTTTGCCCGTCGTATCGTCGATGACTTGTGCATAAATTTGTTTGTTGCTTCTAAACACTGTCAAACGGGGACGTTCTGCTGTTCCATAGATATGCTTGCGTACCCGTTGTTTTATTTTGATTCTTCTTAATTCCTTTGTTGTCATAATAATTCCCGCTTAATAATTATTTACCTGCCGATTTTCCAGACTTTCTACGTACCTTTTCGCCCACAAAGCGAATACCTTTCCCTTTATAAGGTTCCACTTTCCGGAAGGAACGAATCTTGGCGCAAACTTGTCCGATCAGTTGTTTGTCTGCTGATTCGAGAATCACCATCGGATTTTTGTTTCGTTCGCTTTTTGTCTCTACTTTAATTTCCGGAGGCAATTGCAAAAAGATATTGTGCGTATAACCCAAAGAAAAATCCAAAACGTTGCCCGTACAGGAAACGCGGTAACCAACACCTACTAATTCAAGTTCCTTCCGATAGCCTTCGGATACGCCGACAACCATATTATGGATCAAAGCGCGATATAAACCGTGCAAAGCGCGATTCTGGCGTTCATCGTTCGAACGGGAAATAGTTAAAATGTTGTCTTTCAATTCCAGTTGCATAGCTGGACTAATTTTTTGAGATAATTCTCCTTTCGGGCCTTTCACGGTAACCACATCGTCTTTTTGCGTTATGCTTACTGCCGCGGGGACTGTAATGGGTAATTTTCCTATTCTTGACATACTTCTTTCCTCCTTCTATTAATAAACATAACATAATACTTCGCCGCCGACTTTCAAGTCGCGGGCTTCTTTGTCTGTCATCACTCCTCTCGAAGTACTCAATACGGCAATACCCAAACCATTCAATACACGCGGCATTTCTTTATAACCGGTGTAACGACGCAAACCTGGAGAGGAAATCCGCTTCAGGCTCTTAATAGCATTTACTTTATTCACAGGGTCGTACTTCAAAGCAATTTTAATCGTACTTCTCGGCCCTTCTTCTACAAACTTATAATTCAAGATGTAGCCTTTGTCAAAAAGGATCTTCGTGATCTCTTTCTTTAAATTGGATGCTGGAACTTCCACCACTCTGTGTTTCGCTTTGATGGCGTTCCTCAACCTTGTTAGATAATCTGCAATAGGATCTGTCATAAACTATTAATAATTAAATTGATTCCGACGGATCGGAACAATATTTAACACTCTCTTCTTTTCTTATGAATTATAAACGCGTACAGCTATAAAATAATTCATAATTCCTTTACCAACTTGCTTTTTTCACACCCGGAATCAATCCTTGCGAAGCCATCTCGCGCAATTGGATACGGGAGATGCCAAATTGGCGAACATACCCCTTGGGACGCCCTGTTACTTTACAACGGTTGTGTAAACGAACGGGTGAAGAATTTTTAGGCAAGGCTTGTAAAGCTTCATAGTTGCCTTCTTTCTTCAATAAAGCTCGTTTCTCGGCATATTTGGCAACTAATTTTGCGCGCTTCACTTCGCGGGCTTTCATCGACTCTTTAGCCATATCTTTTATTGTTCTTTTTTAATGTTTTTAAAAGGCAAACCAAATTCTCTCAAAAGGGCATAACCTTCCTCATCTGTTCGCGCAGAAGTTACAAAGGTAATATTCATTCCCAATATTTTAGTAATATTGTCAATATTTATTTCAGGGAAAATGATTTGCTCCTGAATTCCGAGCGTATAATTACCTCTTCCGTCCAATTTGCTTTCAATTCCCTTGAAGTCGCGAATACGCGGCAATGCGACGCGCACTAAACGTTCAAGAAATTCATACATTTGTTCCCGACGCAGGGTTACCATAGCGCCGATGGGCATCTTCTTGCGAAGCTTAAAATTGGAAATATCTTTTTTAGAGACAGTTGCAACTGCTTTCTGACCGGTTATCGCGGACAATTCCTGAATAGCCACATCAATCAATTTTTTGTCGGCTACAGCCGATCCTAATCCTTGATTGATCACTATTTTCTTTAATACAGGCACCTGCATAACGGACGTATAATTAAACTCCTTAGTCAATGCAGGAATTATTTTTTCCTGGTATACTTTTTTTAGATTCGCGTTATTGCTCATTACTTAATTTCCTCCATTGTTTTTTTAGCATAACGAACCAAGCTTCCTTTTGCATTTCTTTTACGACCGATACGTGAAGGCGCTACTTTTCGTTCTTCCTTTCCGTCGTTATGTTTAACGGTTACAGTAACCGCCACATTCAAATTGGATATATGAACGGGAGCTTCTTTCCGTTGAAATCCTCCTTGCGGATTCTTTGAAGTCGGTTTTACGGCTTTCGATACCATATTGACTCCTTCAACCAAAGCGCGTTGTTTGTCGACATATACTTTTAATACACGTCCCGTTTTGCCTCTGTCTTCACCGGTATTCACATAAACCGTATCGCCTTTTTTAATATGTAATTTACTCATTGTCTGATGAATTGTAGATTATGAATTATGAATTGTAAAATAATTCATAATTCTAAATTATTATAACACTTCTGGCGCTAAGGAAACAATTTTCATATTCACGGCACGAAGTTCGCGAGCTACCGGACCAAAAATACGGCTGCCGCGGATTTCTCCTGCATTATTCAGCAACACGCAAGCATTGTCGTCAAAACGGATATAGGAACCGTCGGCACGGCGTATTTCTTTTTTTGTGCGTACGATAATTGCTTTAGATACTGCACCTTTTTTAATTTCGCTTGATGGAATCACATTTTTAATAGCGACGACAATCACATCTCCCACCGAAGCATAACGTCTTCTCGTTCCACCTAAAACTCTAATACAAAGCACTTCTCTCGCTCCGGAGTTATCAGCTACTATAAGTCTTGATTCTTGTTGTATCATAATTATTTCGCTTTTTCAATGATTTCCACTAAACGCCATCTCTTTGTTTTACTCAAAGGACGAGTTTCCATAATGCGTACGGTATCGCCGATGCTGCATTCATTTTTTTCGTCGTGTACATGGAATTTTTTCGTCTTATTTACGAATTTTCCGTAAATAGGGTGTTTTTCTTTCCATTTCACAGCAACAGTAACAGATTTATCCATTTTGTTACTGGAAACAACCCCTATCCTTTCCTTTCTTAAATTTCTAGTTTCCATTCAATCGCCCGATTTTTTATTGTTAATTTCCCTTTGGCGTAATTCAGTTTTCATACGCGCTATTTCTCTGCGCAATCGTGTGATTGAAGATGGATTATCTAATGGAGAAATACTGTGGTTGATTTTCTTCTGATCGTAAGACTTTACTTCCACCTCCAATCTTTCTTTCAATTCTTGAGTCGTTAAATCTCTGATTTCTGCAATTTTCATAACGATTACACATTTTCATTGTTAAAATCATAATCATGCCTTACAACAAACTTCGTTGTAACGGGAAGTTTTTGCGCAGCCAATCTCAAGGCTTCTTTAGCCACTTCAAACGACACGCCTTCTACTTCGAAGAGAATTCTTCCCGGCGTAACAGGAGCTACGAATCCTTCGGGCGCACCTTTTCCTTTACCCATACGCACTTCTGCCGGTTTTTTAGTAATGGGTTTGTCGGGAAAAATCCGTACCCAAACCTGACCTTGACGTTGCATATAACGGGTTACCGCAATACGCGCAGCTTCAATCTGCCGTCCCGTAATCCATTTACACTCTAAGGTTTTTATACCAAAAGAACCGAAGGCCAACTGATTACCTCTTTGGGCATTGCCTTTCATCCGGCCTTTTTGCGACCTTCTGAATTTTGTTTTTTTCGGTTGTAACATTTTTCTTCTTAATTCTTATTGTTTCTTTCTCTCCGACGATTTCTCTTATCGCCTCTATCTCCACGACCGCCTCTATCGCCTCTGTCGTTTCGGTCGCCTCTACCGCCGGATTCTTTAGAAGCTCCAAATTGCGGAGACAAATCTTTTTTGCCGTATATTTCGCCCCTGCAAATCCACACTTTAATGCCCAACAAACCTACTTTTGTCAGCGCTTCGCCCAAAGCATAGTCAATATCTGCCCGCAAAGTATGCAAAGGGGTTCTTCCTTCTTTATACATTTCCGAACGAGCCATTTCGGCATTGTTTAAACGACCTGAAATCTGGATTTTGATTCCTTCCGCACCCATGCGCATAGTAGAAGCAATTGCTGTCTTAATAGCGCGGCGATAAGCCATCTTGCCTTCCAATTGGCGAGCGATATTGTTTGCCACAATTACGGCGTCTAATTCAGGCCGCTTTACCTCGAAGATATTAATTTGAATTTCCTTGTCGGTAATTTTCTTCAATTCTTCTTTCAGCTTGTCTACTTCCTGACCTCCTTTACCGATGATGATGCCCGGACGCGCCGTACACACGGTAATAGTTACCAATTTCAATGTACGTTCAATAACAATGCGAGATACACTTGCTTTAGCGAGACGGGCGTTCAAATATTTACGGATTTTGCTGTCTTCATACAAAGTATCGCCATAATTATTACCACCGTACCAATTTGAATCCCATCCGCGAATGATTCCCAAACGATTACTTATCGGATTAACTTTTTGTCCCATTGAGCAATTAATTTTGTTTTTCGGTTTTTTTTGTATCTACAAACAATGTTACGTGATTCGACCGTTTACGGACACGGTAGCCTCTTCCTTGAGGAGCCGGACGCATCCGTTTCAGCATGGTCGCCGAATCTACGCTTATCGATGTTACATATAATTCGCCATTTTCCGCCTTCTTTTCGTTTTTCACTTCCCAATTGGCTATGGCCGAACGAAGTAGTTTTTCAACTCTTGCGGAAGCTTCTTTATTTGAAAATTTCAAAAGGCCAAGCGCCCGAAATACTTCTACTCCGCGAATCATGTCTGCTACGAGACGCATTTTACGGGGAGAAGTAGGCACATCCCGCAATTTTGCGAAATACATGCTTTTCTTAGCCTCTTTTTTTCTATCTGCTGATATTTTTTTTCTAGCACCCATATTGTTAATTTCTTTTACTTCTTTTTATTTCCCGCGTGGCCACGGAACTGACGTGTAGGAGAAAATTCGCCTAATTTATGCCCCACCATATTTTCCGTAATATAAACAGGAATAAATTTGTTTCCATTGTGAACTGCAAGGGTATGCCCGACAAAATCAGGCGAAATCATTGAAGCTCTTGCCCATGTTTTAATAACAGACTTTTTACCTGTTTCATTCATCGTCAGAATTTTCTTTTCCAACTTGACATTGATGTAAGGGCCTTTTTTTAAAGAACGACTCATAATTTATTCTTAATTAATCAGGTTATTTTTTCCTTCTTTCAATAATATATTTGGAAGAATGTTTCTTCGGAGCCCTTGTTTTCAAGCCCTTTGCATATAATCCTTTACGAGATCTCGGATGTCCTCCGGAAGCGCGTCCTTCACCGCCGCCCATCGGGTGATCTACCGGATTCATCACAACGCCGCGCACACGCGGGCGACGTCCCAACCATCTGGAGCGGCCTGCTTTGCCTGATTTTTCCAAGGCATGGTCAGAGTTTCCCACGCTCCCAATAGTCGCTTTACAGGCTGCAAGTATTTTGCGCGTTTCGCCCGACGGCATCTTGATAATAGCATAATCGCCTTCGCGTGAAACTATTTGCGCAAACGCTCCGGCAGAACGCACCATTTTGGCTCCTTGCCCCGGACGCAATTCAATATTGTGAATCACTGTTCCCAGCGGAATAGTAGACAGTGGAAGCGCATTACCAATTTCGGGCGCCGCTTCTTTTCCCGATATCACTGTTTGGTTGACTTCCAATCCGTTGGGAGCAATAATATAGGTTTTTGCTCCGTCGGCATAAAACAACAGCGCAATACGCGCCGAACGGTTCGGATCGTATTCAATGGTTTTTACTGTTGCTGGAACACCATCTTTGTTTCTCTTGAAATCGATGATCCGGAATCTGCGTTTATGACCCCCGCCAATCTGCCGCATCGTCCGATGCCCTTCAGCGTTCCGTCCTCCGGTTTTATTTTTACCGAAAACAAGAGATTTTTCCGGTACAACAGCCGTGATTTCACTGAATGTACCGATAATCTTGTGTCTTTGCCCCGGTGTAGTAGGCTTTAATTTACGAATTCCCATTAAAGAAAAATTATGAATTATGAATTATAAATTACTATCGACATTAGCCGCCATCATTAATAATTTACAATTAATTAAATATTTATATGTTACTAAAGAAATCAATTATATCGCCTTCTTTCAAGGTTACGATCGCTTTTTTGAAAGCGGATTCTTTTCCATTCACCACTCCCGACTTAGTAAATCTCGATTTTCGTTTGCCATCGTAATTCATTGTATTGACTTTTATGACAGTCACTCCATAAAGCGCTTCAATCGCCGCTTTTATTTCCAACTTATTAGCGTCGGGAGATACGCGAAACCCTACGCGATTAGGAAATTTCTCGGTAATTCGCGTTTGTTTCTCTGTTACAATAGGTTTAATGATGATTCCCATGTTTTATTCCTCCTTTTCGTTAAAAGTTATTTATAGCGTTTATCGAGCTTTCCATCAAAACCAGATGAGCTGCATCCAATACTTTGTATGTGTTGAGTTCGGAAACAGTTATTACACTGGTTTTCGGCAGATTACGTGCTGACAAATAGATATATTGGTTTGTTTCCGGAAGCACCAGCAACAATTTTTTGCCATCGACTTTCAGGTTTTTCATCACCGCCAAAAACTCTTTGGTTTTTGGGATTTCGAAAGTAAAATCTTCCACTACGGTAATTGCTTCTTCGCGCAATTTGTAGGATAATGCCGACCGACGAGCTAAGATTTTTTCTTTCTTATTGAGTTTAAAACTGTAGTCTCTTGGTTTCGGACCAAATACTCGCCCTCCGCCAATCAGTACGGGAGAATTGATATCGCCCCGCCGAGCGCCTCCTCCTCCTTTTTGGCGGCCTAATTTACGGGTACTTCCCGATACTTCGCTTCTTTCTTTGGATTTAGCCGTTCCTTGACGCTTGTTTGCCATGTATTGCTTCACATCTAAATAAATTACATGGTCGTTAGGTTCAATGCCAAAAACGCCCTCATTCAGGTCTACCTTTTTTCCAGTATCTTCTCCTTTAATGCTATATACGTTTATTTCCATTATTTTTGAACTATTACGATTGAACCTTTAGCGCCCGGAACAGAACCTTTGACAAGCAATAAGTTATGTTCAGGCAACAATTTTAACACTTCCAAGTTTTGAGCAGTTACCCGTTGGTCGCCCATTTGACCAGCCATGCGCGTTCCCTTGAAAACCTTAGCAGGATACGAACAAGCGCCGATCGATCCGGGGTGGCGTTGGCGGTCGCTCTGACCCAAAGTCGCCTCTCCTACTCCCCTAAATCCATGACGTCGAACTACGCCTTGGAATCCTTTTCCTTTAGACGTTCCTATCACGTCTACATACAATTCTCCGTTGAAGAAATCGACGGTAATCACATCTCCGGGCTTATAATCACCCTGTGCTTTGAACTCGGCCAAGTGTCGCTTGGGGCTTACTCCTGCTTTTTTGAAGTGTCCAGATTCAGGCTTGGTCGTATGTTTATCCTTTTTGTCCTGAAATCCTAATTGAACCGCTTCATAACCATCTTTTTCAACGGTTTTCACCTGAGTAACCACGCAAGGACCTACTTCAATAACAGTGCATGGAAGATTTTTTCCATCAGCGCTGAAAACGGATGTCATTCCGATTTTTTTTCCAATTAATCCTGGCATTTCACTTATTTTTATTTTTGTTTCTCACACTTTTATTTCTACTTCCACACCGCTCGGCAAATCTAACTTCATCAAGGCGTCTACCGTTTTTGTAGTAGAAGTGTAGATGTCGATCAATCGTTTGTAGGAAGACAACTCGAATTGTTCGCGCGATTTCTTATTCACAAACGTAGCGCGATTCACTGTAAAAATCCGTTTGTGAGTAGGCAGAGGGATAGGACCACTTACGTAATCGGCCGTACTTTTTACCGTTTTTACAATTTTTTCAGCTGATTTGTCAACCAAGTTGTAATCGTACGATTTCAATTTAATTCTAATTTTTTGGCTCATTGTTTTTTTGTTTTATTTTTTAAGTTTTAAGTTTTGAGAAAAGAGCCATTTCCTCTCTCTCCACTCTTTCTCATCATTCTTTTGGGAGGAGCCGTTTTTTCAACGCCTCGTTTCATTTATTTTATCAAATCCACGCGCCCTTTCACTTCTGTCAGTACCGCACGGGCAATTGTCGGCGACACTTCTTCGTAATGAGAAAACGACATCGTACTTGTTGCCCGACCAGAAGTAATTGTACGCAAAGCTGTTACATATCCAAACATTTCGGCTAACGGAGCATGCGCTTTCACGATCCGCGCCCCTGTACGACTGGTATCCATGCCTTCGATTTGTCCGCGCCGTTTGTTCAAGTCGCCGATTACGTCGCCCATGCATTCTTCCGGAGTAATCACCTCTATTTTCATGATGGGTTCTTTCAACGTTGGGCCTGCCTTTTCGGCAGCGCTGCGGAAAGCTTGGATAGCACAAATTTCAAACGACAATTGATCGGAATCTACCGGATGGTAGGAACCGTCGAGTAGAGTTACTTTCAATTTATCTAAAGCGTATCCTGCCAGAATGCCGTTCTTCATCGCCCGTTGAAATCCTTTTTGAACAGAAGGAATGTATTCTTTCGGAATATTTCCGCCTTTCACTTCATCTACGAATTGCAATTCGCCTTCAAAATCAGGATCGGCCGGTTCAACGCGAACGATTATATCGGCAAATTTACCGCGTCCTCCAGTTTGTTTCTTGTATACTTCGCGCAATTCCACCGCTTTGGTGATGGATTCCTTATACGATACTTGCGGACGCCCCTGGTTGCATTCCACTTTGAATTCTCTTTTCAGACGATCAATAATAATTTCTAAATGCAACTCACCCATTCCCGAAATAACGGTTTGACCGGTTTCTTCATCGGTTTTCACGGTGAATGTGGGATCTTCTTCCGCCAATTTGCTTAATCCCAATCCTAATTTGTCTAAATCCTTTTGCGTTTTCGGTTCTACGGCGATTCCAATCACCGGCTCCGGAAAATCCATAGATTCCAAGACAATCGGGTGTTTTTCATCGCACAAAGTATCGCCCGTACGAATATCTTTAAAGCCTACTCCTGCGCCAATATCTCCGCATCCGATAAATTCTTTCGGATTTTGTTTGTTAGAGTGCATTTGAAATAGGCGTGAAATGCGTTCTTTCTTTCCCGAACGACTATTGTAAACATAAGAGCCAGCTTCCAATTCGCCCGAATAAACACGAAAGAAGCAAAGGCGTCCCACGTAAGGGTCTGTTGCAATTTTAAAAGCCAAAGCGCAGAAAGGTTCGTCGGCGCTCGGTTTGCGGGAAAGTATTTTTTCCGGATCATCCGGATCGGTTCCTTCGATTGCCATCGTATCGACCGGACTGGGAAGGTAAGCGCAAGCTGCATCCAAAAGGGGTTGCACTCCTTTATTTTTAAAGGAAGAACCCAACAAGATCGGATTGATTTGCATCGATAAAGTTCCTTTGCGAAGCGCCTCCCGTATTTCTTCTTCTGTAATGAGCGATGGATCTTCAAAATATTTTTCCATCAAAGTATCGTCTGCTTCTGCGAGCATTTCGAGCATTTTATCTCTCCATTCTTTCGCTTCGCCGAGTAAATAGGCCGGAATTTCGTCGATCGAATAATCGGCGCCCATCGTTTCATCGTGCCAATAAAGCGCTTTCATCGTAATCAAGTCGATAATACCGCCAAATTTTTCTTCTGCTCCGATAGGAATCTGTACAGGACAGGGATTTGCTCCTAACATTTCTTTTACCTGACGAACAACTTCGTAAAAATTGGCGCCCGAACGATCCATTTTATTTACGTAGCCGATACGGGGTACATGATATTTATCCGCTTGACGCCAAACGGTTTCTGATTGAGGTTCAACTCCTCCTACCGCACAAAAGACTGCGATAGCGCCGTCCAAAATGCGGAGCGAACGTTCTACCTCTACGGTAAAATCGACATGTCCCGGAGTATCAATCAAATTAATTTTATACAGTTCGTCGGCATATTTCCAATTGGCAGTGGTAGCCGCCGAAGTGATTGTAATGCCGCGTTCCTGTTCTTGTTCCATCCAATCCATAGTTGCAGCTCCATCATGAACTTCTCCGATTTTATGGGTTAATCCCGTATAAAAAAGGATACGTTCCGACGTCGTGGTCTTCCCTGCATCAATATGAGCCATGATGCCGAGGTTGCGAGTGTACTTCAGTTGTTGATCTGAACTTTTTGCCATTTATGTATTATTTAATTACCATCATGAAATAAACGAAGGAAAAAGAAAAGAACAAAATGTATTTTTCATTTGTCTTATCTTTTTCACCATTTAAAACCGGAAATGAGCAAAAGCTCTGTTTGCTTCTGCCATTCTGTGCATATCTTCTTTCCGCTTGAAAGCGCCTCCTTGACTGTTGAACGCATCTACAATTTCGGCAGACAACTTGTCAGCCATTGACTTTCCTCCTCTTTTACGGGAGTAGGCTATCATATTTTTCATTGAAACGGATTCTTTGCGTTCCGGACGAATTTCTGTTGGAACTTGGAATGTAGCGCCGCCAATCCGACGAGATTTTACTTCTACAAGCGGAGTTATATTATCTAATGCTTGCTTCCATATTTCGAGAGAAGATTTTTGTTCGTTAGGTAGTTTTGTTTTTACCTTGTCCAAAGCTGTATAAAAGATATCGAAGGCAATACTTTTTTTGCCGTCATACATCAGGTGATTCACGAATTTTGTCACCTTTTGATCACCAAATACAGGATCTGGGAGAACCTGCCTTTTCTTTGGTTTTGCTTTTCTCATTTTCTTCTAAAATTTTTGTTTTTTAACTGGTTGTTCACTCTTTTTTGGCATCTTCAACAAATTCCTCCGAATCTATTTACTCAACCCTTGTTTTTTAAATTATGAACTATGAATTATAAGCTTATGAACTGCAACAAAAGCAATAATTCATCTATTTAGATTCATAATTATTTTTTCTTAACCCCTCCTTTTACTGGAGCTGCAGGAGCTTTACCGGCTTTTGGGCGTTTTGCGCCATACTTGGAACGGCGTTGCGTACGGCCATTGACGCCGGCTGTATCCAAAGTTCCGCGTACAATGTGATAACGAACGCCCGGAAGATCTTTGACGCGGCCCCCTCTTACCAATACGATAGAGTGTTCTTGCAAGTTGTGACCTTCGCCCGGAATGTAAGCATTTACCTCCTTGGTACTTGTTAATCGTACACGCGCTACTTTACGCATGGCCGAATTCGGTTTCTTTGGCGTAGTGGTGTACACCCTTACGCATACGCCTCGCCTTTGAGGACATGCGTCCAAAGCGGGCGATTTTCCTTTTTCAACCAAAGCTGCCCTTCCTTTTCTTACTAATTGTTGAATTGTAGGCATTTTTTTAACTTTCTTTTAATGTTATTTAGTTTTTCTATTTTTTATTTAATTTCGGGCTGCAAAGTTACATATAATTATTGAAAAAATAATCTGTCTCTCTCACTAATTCTGTATTTTTTTTTGCGTAAAACGTTGCAAAGGTAAAGTTTTTCAGACGAATAACAAAATCAAAGACAAATATTCTATTTTTTTTTCTTGTTTTTCTCGATCTTTTCTTCTATCTTTGAAAAATAATATCGAAAAAACGAAATATACACACACATTATCACTCAAAATTGATTGTATGAAAACTGTCATTTTTACTCTATCGTTTTTTCTGTTTTTTTCGTATTCTTTTTCAGAAACTATTACCGTTGACCAAGCTTTATTAGTGGCAAAAGCATTTTACCAAAAAGAAAGAATACTTAGGAATTCTAACCAAGCGGGTTTATCAGAACTTTCTCTGTCGTATACTTGTACGGATGAAAAGAACGATTCTTCAGCGCTTTTTTATGTTTTCAGTAAAACTCATCCTGCCGGATTTATTTTCATCGCCGGCGACGATCGGGCAAAATCTGTGTTGGGCTATTCGGATGACAACAGAACGTTTGATATGGAAAATCTGCCCGACAATTTCAAAAACTGGATGGAACAAATGAAAGTAGAAATGCAATGGCTGAGAAAAAATGAATCCAGTAGCCGGGAATATATATCGGTACAAACAAACCAAAATCAATCGTTCGCCCCTTTTATTTCTCCTCTCTTGGGAGAGCTTTCGTGGGGACAAGATGAACCCTACAACGATTTGTGTCCTATGGACGGTAAGTCCCGTTCCAAAACAGGATGTGTTGCTACGGCAATGGCACAAATTATGTGGTATCATCATTGGCCTGCTCGGGGACAAGGGGAACATAATTACATATCCCGTACGCGAGGTTTCAATCTCTCTTCCGATTTTTCCCAATCGCAATACAACTGGAATCTGATGTATGACCCAAAGACAGCCAAAACAACAGAAACAGCCAAGCGTGCAGTGGCGCAGTTAATGTACGATTGCGGAGTGTCTTTGGATATGGATTATACAAGTTCGTTAAGCAGCACGTATTCAGAGTCCGTTCCGTATGCCTTGAACAAGTATTTTAACTACGATAAAAATATGCAAGTATACTATCGTCGTTATTTTTCTTGCGATGAATGGGAGAATCTCTTGAAGAAAGAATTAAACAATCGATTGCCCGTTTATTTTTCTGGAGAAAACTCAATTACCGGACATGCATACGTTTGCGACGGTTACGATTCCGAAAACCTTTTTCATCTCAATTGGGGTTGGGAAGGAAACAACAATGGCTATTTTGCTATTTGCGCATATAATTCCAAAATAGAAGAAGCGGGATATAGTTTTGTGGATTATACCAATTCTCAGATGATTGTTACCGGAATACAACCTCCCACGGCAAACTCAAAAGCATCCTATAATATTTACTTAGAACAGAGGGATTTTACCACTCTCTCATCGACTATCCAAAGGAACGACTATTTTATTATCAACGCTTCCAGTTTATCGAATCAAGGAATCAATCCGTTTGATGGTCAAGTCGGGATTGGTCTGTATCAAAACAATGATTTAATAGAGGTGTTCAGCATAAAAAGCATGCAGTGCGAATCTTTTGAACAAAAACATGTTCCATGGAGCTCATTGCAGATTCCGAATGATATAGAACCCGGAGTTTATGAATTTTGTCCTGTATACAAAGGCTTCGACGAAAACGACTGGTCGATTATTCGAAGTGAAGGTTCGATTTCGAATCATTTGGGCCTTGCTATTACCGCTACTTCTATCCAGTTTTTCATGCCGATAGATGCAAAGGCTCAATTATATATTCTTCCGTCTGGATTTTCGATTTCAGCGCTCTATCAAGATTCGCCAGCCAAATTCAACCTGCATATCGGAAATAAAGGGAAAGATGCCTACTCTCTGTTGGGAGTTTGCTTGAAAGACGAAAGCGGCAAACAAGAATTGGTCGCCTCCCAAGGAATAGGCATTCATGCCAATGATATATTATCTGTTGAATTAAGCGCATTTATCACGGTAAAGGAGGGAAAATATTCCGCATATCCCTGCTACGAAGCAGATTATACATGGATTTCGTTTGATAGTAAAAATGAGCAAGCAGTTGTTGTTCTTCCACCCCTGAAAGGATCACCCGATTTGTCGTTCGAAATAAAACCGCAGTTCTATTTTCTTCCTGTCGAAAACGATAATTTTATCAACATTTCGTCTTCCATCAAGAACAAAGGCATTCCCACTAAAGGAGATATGTATGCCATTGTATATAGTTTGGATAATTCCTCTTATTGGGAATATCACCGAAGAACGCTTGCCATTATGGAAAATGAAACTGTTCCGTTTGATATTCAAATACCTGTAAAATCGGGAAATGGAAATTATTATATTTCGTTCCAATATAAAGACCAAAAGGATTATGTAAAGTATTTTGACGAATCTTCGTATTTTTCCATCAAGGATAATCCTTCATTTTTATCTGAAATAAATTCAAAACCTCAATGGAGCATTTATCCGGATCCAGCCGATCAGTACATAATTATTGATTCGCAAATAATGTTGAAATCTATCCGGATTATCGGATTAACTGGCCAAACGTTTTATTGGAAACAATTCCCCAAAAATACTTTTTTTCGCCGCATTGCAATCGACAATTTGAATCCCAGCATCTATTTATTGCAAATTGAAACGGAACAAGGAAGAGATGTAAAGAAATTTACAAAAAATTAGAAGAAAAGCAGCATCCTCTCGTTGCGGGCAAATAAAACCCGCAACGAGAGGATATTTTGACTTATAATTCCGCTACGGCTGCCATCATTCCGGATACTTCCGCGAGCGCCTTCATTCGGCCTAAAAAGGAATAACCGGGATTGTAATTTTTATCTACATCGGTTAGCATCAGCGGCCCATGATCGACCCGCATCGGAAGATGCGGATAGTCCTTGAATATTTTTATCACCTGAAGAAGATGTCCTCTTCCGCCCAGATGGGAAGCTTCTACAAAATCGCCGTTGGGAAGCACGTTAGCGCTTCGCAAATGAACAAAATGAGTCCGACTTGCAAATTTTTTTGCCAAATCTACGACATCGTTTTGGATGCCGGCGCTTAAAGAACCCGCACAAAAAGTCAGTCCATTGCGAGGATTATCTACTGACTGCAAAATCCAACGGATATCTTCTTCATTAGTAACTATTCGGGGCAATCCTAAAACCGGAAAAGGGGGATCGTCGGGATGAATGCACAAATTCAAATCATATTTTTCTGCAACCGGAATGACTTGTTCCAAAAAATATTTGAGATTTTCTCTCAATTGTTTTTTGTCGATGCCCTTGTATTTTTCCAATAAACGATTGAAAATGGCTACCGGATGGCGGTCGCCCTCGTGAATGTTTCCATTGATAAAACCCTGAGTTTTAACAATAATGGAATCAATTAAATCGTCTTGTTCTTTTTTCGTAATTGTTTTGTTCAACTGGTGCGCCTTTTCTACTATTTCCAATGAATAATCATTTTCGGCTCCTTTTCTATTTAAAATGAACATATCAAAGTAGGCGAAACGAACTTTATCGAAATACAGCGTATACGTTCCATCGTCCTGTTTTTTAGCCAAATCTGTTCGTATCCAATCAATGACCGGCATAAAATTATAACAGATTGTCCGAATCCCCAACTGACCCAAATTGGCCAAGCTAATTTTGTAGTTTTCAATCAAACGATCTCTATCAGCGCCTGCATACCTGACACTTTCCGGTACTGGCAAACTTTCCACTACCGACCATCTCAATCCCGCATTTTCTATGTATTGCTTCCGATTGTTAATTTCTTCCAACGACCAAATTTCACCATTCGGAATGTGGTGCAAGGCAGTTACAATGCCTTCCACTCCTATTTGCCTCAAATCAGAAAGCTGAATAGGATCGTCCGGTCCAAACCATCTCCATGTTTTTTCCATACTGAAACTTATATAATTTTTATGATTTTTCCATTTCCATTTCCTCAATTTGCTCAAACGTCAACCCCGTTATTTTAGAAACGGTATCGGCTGCTATTCCGGCATTCAGCGATTTTTTCGCAATCTCATATCTTTCTTTTTCCATCCCTTCTTCTATTCCTTTCTTCATGCCTTTCATTTCCGCATAATCCGTAAAATTGCGAAAATCTTCATATTTGTATTTACTGATTACATAGTTTTTCATCTCTTTTGATTTTAAATATAATAAACGTCATTATTATTTACTGATAAGTTTTAATATTTATATTTATTCGATTGATTATCATTATTTTAAATTTATAAGTATACATTTATT
>WRFY01000108.1 GCA_009783445.1 Candidatus Azobacteroides sp.
CTTTACTCAAAGTTATTCACGTCTTTCTGATAGAGTATATTTTTCTGATAAAGATAGTATTTACACTCGAAAGTTTTTAATAGAGAAAAATAGTTTAATTGACATTACTGATTATACAAGTATCAGTCCTTTATATAATAATATGGGGTATGATATGAAGAATGTTTATAAGCGAATAAAATAAAGAAGCTGACATTGGGTCTGCATCAGGTTTTATTGACTTGAAAACAAATTTTACAGGAAGTTTAATCCCAACAGTTTGACTGCCTCGAAGCAAGTATATGGCATATATACGGATAATTCCATGAATATTAGCGGAGCTGTTTCCGGAACAGGCGAAAATAAGAGTATGGAAGTATTTAATTTCACTAATGGCAATTTTGATATTAAATTAGGCGATAGCAGTTTAGGCATGCTTGCACATGAGTTAAAGCATGCTTATCCGTTTGAGGCAGGGGCTTTCAGTAGCGGACCACAAGGCCTTCCTTTTTATGACCAATCAAATATTGACTTTTTAAATTGAACAAAACAAACCGGACGATTGATCCGAAGAAAGGGCGGATCAATCGTCCGGTTATTTTTAAAAAAGAAGTTTCGATCCTTAAAGATTCACTACGGGCAAATCTTCCACCGTCCTCTGGATTCCGCTTTTCTCCTAACGTCCAGCATGATTTGGCAATTGCGCTTGTAGGTTGGATTATTAACCAAAACGTCAATCGTTTCGTTATCATCCATCTAATCGACTCCGCCGTAATATTTTTTTACCAAATCGGGTTGTACAGGATCAAATGCCCCTACAGGATCTACTATTATCTTTCCCTTTTCTTCTCTAATCTCCTCCATCAAAGGAAGGTTGTCGATGTCGAAACCGGTAGCAAGAAGGATGATTTTAATTTTGTCTTTCAAAGTGTCGTCACTGGCCGCTCCCCAAATCACTTCTATTCCGTTCATATCGGACTTAGCCATAAATTCATTGATTTCATTCAATTCGCTCATCAATAGCTGTTTGGATTCATTGAAATAAATATTGAACAAAATTTTCCGGGCATTGAACACATCGTTGTTGTTGAACAAAGGCGAGTGGATAGCGTTCTCGAAAGCGGCAGCCACACGACCTTCTCCTTCTCCTAAACCGCTATTCATAATGGCAACGCCTCCATTTTTGAACATGGCGCTTGCGTCGGCAAAGTCCAAGTTGCTATATCCAGACTTGGTAATAATGTCGGCAATATTCTTAACCATCAGGGTTAAGATATCGTCTGCTTTTTTCAAGCGATCCGGCAAATTCATGTCGCCATAAATTTCCACCAATTTTTCGTTCTGGATCACGAATAAAGTATCTACGCTTTCGCGCATTTCGACGACTCCTTTCAATGCATGAATCATCTTATTTTTCCCTTCAAATTGAAACGGAATCGTTACGATACCTACCGTAAGCAACCCCCTTTCTTTGGCTGTTTGAGCAACGACGGGAGCCGCTCCTGTTCCAACGACTCCGCCCATTCCGGCAACAACAAGAACCATCTTTGTTCCATCGTTTAAGAACCTTTGCAAGTCCGGTAAACTTTCTTTCGCCGCATCTTTCGCTATTATGGGATCTGTACTTTCAATGATTACCCTTTCTGTTGCTTTTCCTAAGTGCAACTGAATAGGAACTTCACACTGTTTCAATGCCTCATAATCAGTATCGCATGCACTGAAAGTAACGCCTTCTATGCCATCTTTCAACATCCGATTAACGGCATTACACCCACCTCCTCCCACTCCTATGACTTTAATGATAGGCGATGTTACTTCATTTAAGTACCTTTGAAATGCCGCGATATATTCTTTCGCCCATGATGGGCGATTCTTGTGTGGAAAACTAAATTCATCTGTTACTTCATTCATAAATATGCATATTTTTATACAGACAACAATCGTTTAACCATCTCCGAAATCAGCCGTCCTTCCGTTCGCCCTGCCAGTGTGCGCGTAGCGATTCCCATTACCTTACCCATATCTTTAGGCGAAGAGGCTCCTGTTTGAGCAATAATTTCCCGGATGGAAGTTTCCAATTCTTCGGAACTCAATTGTTTGGGGAGATAATCTTCCAAAACGGCTACTTCAGCCAATTCTTTTTCCGCCAATTCCGGGCGATTTTGCTCGGAATAAATAGCGGCGCTATCTTTGCGCTGTTTGATCATTCGTTGAAGAATCAAGACAGCCTGTTCATCTTTTAATTCGCCGTCGGCTCCTTTGGCTGTTTTAGCTTCCAAAAATTCTTTTTTTACTCCCCGCAACGCTTCCAGACGTATTTTATCTTTGGAGAGCATCGCCGCTTTAATATCATTGCTTATAGTATCGAATAAAGTCATAATCTTTTTTTGTTAAGTTGTCTATTGCTTGTTTCCGTTCTGTTAAATAACCTCATTAAAAAACAGCGACTGGCGAATTCTCCACAGCACGCCGAGATTCTGCTTTTCTAATAATATCCAACATAATTTTGGAATTGCGATTGTAGGTTGGATGATTGATCAAAGCGTCGATCGTTTCGTTATCGTCCATTTGATCGATAGAACTGAAAATGAACGGTTTGGGCATAGGCCTTTTGATCAAATTCCGCGAAATTTCTTCACCATAGTATTCCGTGATCATTCGTTCTTCGTAAATGCTGACTTTTTCTTTTTCCATTTGTATTCTTATCTGTTCTTCTTCTTGCCGTCTTTTTTCTTCTTCATCCAGCTTGTTGTCTTCTTCTTCCATTTCTTTCATCAAAGGAAGATTGGCGATGTCGAAACCGGTAGCGAGTACGGTAACTTTGATTTTTTCTTCCAAAGCGTCGTCGATGGCAGCTCCCCAAATCACTTTTATTTCTTTCACCTTGAACTTAATCATAAATTCGTTAATTTCATTCAATTCATTCATTTTAAGCGGTTTGGATTGACTAAAATAAACATTGAACAAAATTTTCCGCGCATTGAATACATCATTGTTGTTGAGCAAAGGCGAATGTAAAGCGCTATCGAAAGCGGCGGCCACACGATCTTCTCCTTCCCCCACCCCGCTACTCATAATGGCGACGCCGCCATTTTTGAGCGTTGCGTTTACGTCGGCAAAATCCAGATTGATATATCCGGGCCGTGTAATAATTTCGGCAATACTCTTAGCCGCTGTGGATAAGGTATCGTCTGCCTTTTTCAAGCCTTCCGGTAAGTCCATGTTTCCATAGATCTCCACCAATTTCTCATTATTGATCACTAACAAAGCATCTACATTCTTACGGATTTCGACAACTCCTCTCAATGCCTGAATAATCTTATCTTTTCCTTCAAATTGAAATGGAATCGTCACGATGCCTACCGTAAGTATCCCCATTTCTTTGGCTATTTGAGCGACGATAGGCGCCGCTCCCGTTCCTGTACCTCCGCCCATTCCAGCGGTAATGAAGGCCATCTTCGTTCCATCGCTTAAGAGTCTTTGCAAATCCGGCAAGCTTTCTTCCGCCGCATCTTTTGCTATCAAGGGATTATTTCCCGCTCCCAAACCTTCGGTGATTGTTTTCCCCAATTGTAATCGAATAGGAACTTCGCATGCTTTCAATGCCTGATAATCGGTATTACATACAATGAAAGTGACGTCTTGTATGCCTTCCTTAAACATGTGATTAACGGCATTGCCGCCGCCGCCTCCCACTCCTATGACCTTAATGATAGGCGCTTCTTGTGTTGGAAAATCAAATCCTGTTAAAACTTCATCCATGATATGTATATTTATTTTTATTCTTATTCTTATTTTTATTTTTATTCTTCTTCTCTTATTTCATCAAAAAGACCTTTAGAAAAATGGGACCACATTTCACGTAAACCTTTTTTTTCTCTTCTTCTGTTTGTATTTCCAGACGGATCCATTATTATCGGTTCCACGACCGGAGGATCAGGTACAGGAATAACCACTTTAGCGCAATTTTCCTTTCCTAAAGCTAATAAACCGAAAGCGCAAGCATTGGCAGGGTCGTCTATGAGGTCGCTCCATGAATCTGTCCAATGAACCAGCGACTTATTTACACAGGCGATCCGTACGGGTTTATTGGTTTTCAAGCGGATAAATTCGTCCAAATTTCTTAGTTGCGATCCGCCACCTGTGATTATAATTCCTTCTCCCATAGATGATTCGCATCCAGACACTTTGATTTGTTCAATGATGTTGGCCACAATTTCGTTGGTTCTTGCTTCAATCACCTTATATAACGGTTCTTCATTTTCAGATTCAATCAAAACGCTTCCTTCGCTCATTTTCAATCCTTCGGCCTCTTCTTCCGGTATGCCCGAAGCCCAAATAATATCCCTGGTGATAGTGTTTGATCCCAATGGAATAGCCACGAGATATCTCAACAAGTTGTTTTTATAAACAGATAAATAGGTAATGCCTGCTCCTAATTCAACCAGAGCGCAACCCAACTTTTTTTCCCGCCGAGTCAATACGGCTTCCGCCGTAGCCAAAGGAGAAATAAAAAAACCGGCAATTTCTATTTTCGCTTTTTCTTCAATGCTTTTTTCTAAATTTGTTTTAAGCGAAGGATGTCCCAAGATCAGTAAAAATTTGGCTTCAATTATTTGGCAAGGAAGACCTTGAGGGTCCACTTCCAAGCGGCCGTCCAGATAATATTCAGGCGAAACAATTTCCAAAATTTCCATCAGTTCGGGTGCATAGTTCATACATCCATTATATAAGGAATTAATGATTCGGTCGTCGACGAATGCTCCATTCATCTCTCTTCGTACCGTATAATATTCTGCATGAATAGATTGCCCTCCCAATCCTACATACAGTTTTTTGACCTTTGCTTCCAGTTTTTTATTCAGCCGCTCGACCAAAGCGGATACTTTCTGAGCCGCTTCATCTACATGATAAATATAGCCCCTGCACATGCAAGCGCCTGACATCTCTTTTTCTGCACCGAGAATGGTTAAAACTCCTTTTTCATCTTTACGAGCAGCTATAGAAAGCATTTTGGAGGTTCCTAAATCTAAGGCTGCAATATATTCTGTTCGTCCCATATTCATTCTTTTTTACTCTTGTTTAGTGCACACTACTTGATTTTTATATTTTAGATTGATTATTGAATATCTGTTCCATCCCATTTTATTTAGACCTTTATTATAAAAAAGTTTCAATTTGTTGAGATTCTCCTTATAGTCCTCCATTTTCCCTAATATGATGCGATGATTGCCCACTCTGGGTATCAATTCGACATCCAGATTGGCTTCAATATTGATTTGTTCGATTTGTGAATTCCAAAATTTATCTTTTTGTAAAAACAAGGCAAAATTGTATAATTGATCTTTGGCATACGCATCGCTGATCCGTCCCGTCGCTAAAGGAAGGTAAGCGGTAAAATCGGACGGCACAGGCATTTTTTCTCCCTCGCTATCAATGAAATAAGTTTCGTTTCCCGTCATAACCCGCAATATCGGGGTCCGTTGAAACACTTTGACCTTAACTGTTCCATCGATCGTTTTGTACGATTCGGCTGTTTTAATCAGCTTATTGCTTTCCAAGGCTGTCTCTATGCTATCCATACTGATCTCGGATATTTTTTTCCCTACCGGATAGAGTTTAGTCTTTTTAAGCAACGATTCCACCAACGAATCATTTAAATATGACTCTTCAGCGGATTTGACTACTTCAATATCCATTTTTGTACATTCTTTATCTATCCTTGCCTTTGGATTCATGAAGATGACGGCAAAAGCAATATATCCTGTCAACAGGAATAGCAACGTAAGGAGCATAATTTTCTTGATCATATTACTACGAGCGTGCCAATAGACTCTGTCATTTTACCGGCAAGTCAGCACATTTTTAATCGGTTCCACTAACAATTCGATATCACCCGCGCCTGCCATTAGCAGTACGTCCACATCACGTTTACTTATAAAGTCCACCAATTCGTTATATGCCACTATTTTCTTGTAAGGACAAGTCACCAAATTCAAAATCATTTGCGATGATACACCCGGAATCGCTTGTTCTCTTGCCGGGTAAATAGGTATCAAAATCACTTCGTCCGACAAAGATAATGATTTTGCGAATTCCTTGTAGAAATCGAGGGTACGAGAATACAAATGAGGTTGAAAAATTACGCATAATTTTCGGTTGGGGTACAATTTTCTTACCGATGAAATGCTTGCTTCCAATTCTTCCGGATGATGGGCATAATCATCGATCAAAACAATTTTATCTGTTTTGATATAAAAATCGAATCTTCTTTTAACTCCTTGGAACGACGCCATTCCTTGTTTGAGTTCTTTTTCAGATACCCCATTGAGATAAGCGACGCCTAAAGCAGCCACTGCGTTTACAATATTAATTTCTACCGGCACGCCCAATTGAATATCGCGAATCGTTGTTTCGGGAGTTACAAAATCAAAATAAATTTCTCCGTTGCCCATTCGCACATTTTGAGCATAAAAATCCGGTTTTTCTTTTTGATTGGGAGCCGCAGCTCCTCCATAACGGTAAAGACGAACATTTTTTTGCAAAGTCGGAAGTATATCGACCTTTTCTTCCATCAGCAACAAGCCGCCTTCACGCACCAGCGACGCAAAATGGGCAAATGCTTCTCTGTAATTAGCTTCTGTTTCATAAATATCTAAGTGATCAGGAGCGACAGAGGTAATTACGGCTATATAGGGCGAAAGCCAATGGAACGAACGGTCGTATTCGTCGGCTTCGATCACTGTCAGATCGCTTCGATCCGACAACAACAGATTCGTATCGTAATTTTTCAATATGCCGCCCAAAAAAGCATTGCAATCAATCGTCGATTGTTTCAACAAATGAGCAATCATGCTGGAAGTCGTCGTTTTACCATGCGTTCCGGCTACGCAAATTCCCCGTTGCGTTTTCGTAATTTCGCCCAATACTTGAGCGCGTTTCATCATCTTGAAACCGTTTTTCCGGAAATAATTCCATTCCGTATGATCGGACGGGATAGCAGGCGTATACACCACCAGCGTATCTACAGGGTTTTTGAATATTTCTGCAATCTGGCGAACATCGTCTTCGTAATGGATTTGCGCACCTTCGGCATTCAACTGTTGAGTTAAAACCGATTCCACTCGATCGTATCCTCCTACATTTTCCCCTTTGGCAAGAAAATAGCGCGCCAGATTGCTCATTCCAATACCCCCAGCGCCAATGAAATAAACATTCCGAAACGCAACTGGCAAAGCGGCATTGGGCAACAGTTTTTCTATCTCGCGCACAATTTGATTGGCCGCATCCGGCAAAGCCATTTTTCGTATGTTGTTCCCCAGCTCCTGAGAGAGCGCTTTGTCGTGGATGACGCGCAAGGCTTCGGGGATCAAATTTTGCACCGCTTCGTTGTCGGCAACCATCAGGGCTGCTTTTTTTCTTACTAAGGCTTGTGCATTTTTGGTCTGATGATCCTCCGCTACATTGGGCGAAGGGACTAAGATGACCGGTTTTCCCACCAAGCAAAATTCGGAGATCGAACCGGCTCCTGCACGCGAAATAATCAAATCGGCCACCGAGTAAGCTAAATCCATCCGGGAAATGAATCCGGTCAAATGAATGGCGCTTTCTTCCTGCTTTTTCTCTTGCGAGGCAAAAATGGACGCCAAGCGCGCTTGCATATCCGAATAATAGTAAGTTCCCGATTGCCAAATAATTTGTATATCGCTTGCTTCAATAGTTTCCAACGAAGCCAGCATACTTTCGTTGAGGGTACGTGCGCCAAGACTTCCGCCCGACAAAAGAATCGTTTTTTTGTCGGGATGCAGGTTGAAATGAGCGTACCCTTCCTGTCGTTTTTCTTCAGTACAAACCAAATGGGTACGAACCGGATTTCCCGTTAACACAATCTTTTCAGCAGGGAAAAATTGCTCCATTCCCTCGTAGGCTACACAGATTTTGGCCGCTTTTTTCGCCAGCAATCGGTTCGTTACCCCCGCATACGAGTTTTGTTCCTGAAGCAAAGTAGGAATTCCTTTTTTTGCCGCCGCTTTCAGTACCGGGCCGCTGGCATAACCGCCTACGCCCACAACAACGTCTGGCCGGAAATCGTCGACAATTTTCCCCGCAAGCGACAAGCTTTTGTTCAGTTTCCACAAAACGGATATATTTTTGAGTAGATTTTTTCGGTCAAATCCTGCTACAGGCAATCCTCGGATGGCATATCCCGCAGCTGGAACACGTTCCATCTCCATGCGGTTTTCTGCTCCTACAAAAAGAATTTCCGCATCAGCATATTTAGCTTGAATTGCATTGGCGATGGATATGGCCGGAAAAATATGCCCTCCCGTTCCTCCTCCACTGATGATTATTCTCATGTTTTTTTCTAATTTATTACTGTTTAAATAACAACTTCGCCCGCTTGAACATCTTCCAATTCATCTTCTGTTTCGTCTTCTTCCTGAAGGCCTTTGGGCGTTTCAAAACGGCTTACGCTTAAGATGATTCCAAAATAGACGCAAGTGATTAAAGTAGACGTCCCTCCCCTGCTAATCAACGGCAAAGGTTGACCTGTGACCGGAATCAGGTTCACGGCAACCGCCATGTTGGCCAATGCTTGGGTAAACAAAATCAAAGAAGAACCCATGACCAGTAATTTTGGAAACAGTTTATTGGTGCGATTGGCAATGATTCCCGACCGGACGAAAAAAATGATGTACAAAAGCATAACAATAATTCCTCCTAATAATCCACTCTCCTCCAATATGATAGCATATATGAAGTCTGAGTATGCCTGCGGTAAAAAATGCCTTTCGGTACTATTTCCCGGCATTTTACCGAAAATTCGTCCATTGGCGATTGCAATGTTGGCATGCGCCACTTGATAATTTCCATCGTTGATCACAAAACCTTCTTCTTTCACATTGGAATCTGCTCCAAAATCCTTGACCCGTTCGATCCACGTATTCGATCTCGGAAAAAATTTGTTGAATGTTTCCATCGGCACATATTTAATGACCAAAAAGAAAATAATTCCCGCCGAAACAAGAATGATGGCCAGTTTACTCAGTTGTTTGAAAGGAATTCCTCCTATCAGCATCATGAAGAAAATAATAATAGCCAACAAAACCGCCGTCGAACCATTGTCGATTAAGATAATGCCGCAAGTGATGCCTGTTGCAATGACAATCCACTTATAACTATTGTCGTCCGGCGTGTCTTTCCGTTTGCTGAGTATATAAGCTGTAAACGTTATCAGACACAATTTAGCAATTTCCGATGGTTGAAAAGAAATTCCGGCAATATCAATCCACCGGTACGACCCATTTACAGGACTTCCAAAGATACGGGTAGCAATCAGCAGAATCCATGCAACCGGAAGACAGAATCCCACAATGATAAAATATTCGGGTTTGATGGAATGAACGCACAATACCAGGATCGCTCCCATTATCAGAAACATGGAATGCCGAAGAATTGGGTTCCAATAATCGGTTCGGAACGTCAACGTACTGGAAGCGCTATATACTTCTACCACTGAAATAAAGCAAAGAATCAAGAATATCATCCCAATGCCTTTGTCTCCTTTGAATATTCTATTTACGAAGTCCATAGTGATCAGAAATTAAAAAATAAATAAAAATAGAGTTTTACAATTTGCAAACGCAAGCTTTGAATTGTTTTCCTCTGTCCTCGTAGTTTTCAAATAAATCAAAACTGGCGCAACAAGGCGACAATAACACGGTATCTCCTTTTTGTGCAAGTTCATAAGCCTGTCTCACGGCTTCATCCATCGAACCGGCATCCCGTATTTGATCTATTTTTCCATCAAAATATGCATGGAGTTTTGCATTGTCGACGCCTAAAAAAATCAGCGCGCGGCATTTCTGCACAACCAAGTCTTCGATTTCTTTGTAGTCGTTCCCCTTGTCTGTTCCGCCTAAAATCAGAACAACCGGAGTTTTCATACTTTGAAGAGCGTACCAACAAGAATTCACATTCGTCGCTTTGGAATCATTGATATACTCTACTCCTTTCACCCGCGCCACTTTTTCCAGCCGGTGTTCTACTCCCTTAAAATTACTCAACGACTCGCGAATATTTTCATTCTTAATGTCCAACAATTTGGCTGCAATTCCTGCTGCCAGCGAATTAAACAAATTATGTTTTCCAGTCAATGCCACTAATTCCTCTTCCATAGTAAATTCACCTTTAGTAGTTGTTATTATTATTTGATTGTTTTCCGTGTAAGCCTTTACTCCTTCTGTTTTTTTTTCTGCAAAAGGATAAAGGGCGACTTGCGGCTTTAGTTTTTCGATTTCATGTGAAACGATGGGATCGTCTTTCCAATAAATGAAAGCATCCTCTTTTGTTTGATTTTGCAGGATACGCAATTTGGATTGAACGTAATTCTGCAATTCATAGCCGTACCGATCTAAATGATCGGGCGTGATGTTCAGCAAAACGGCAATATCCGCCTTGAAATGGTACATATTGTCCAATTGGAAACTACTCAATTCGATGACATAGTAATCGTAATCGGCCTCCGCTACCTGCAAGGCAAAACTGTTTCCTACATTACCCGCCACTCCTACATTCAATCCAGCCTCTTTCAGAATATGATAGATAAGCAGCGTGGTGGTTGTTTTCCCATTGCTGCCGGTGACGCAAATCTTCTTAGCCTGGGTGTACCGTCCTCCTAATTCTATTTCGGAAATAATCGGAATGCCTTTTTCTTTCAGCTTCTTTACCATCGGAGCTTTGTCCGGAATTCCGGGACTTTTGACAACTTCGTCTGCATTCAGAATTTTTTCCTCCGTATGTTGTCCTTCTTCGTAAGCAATCCCGTATTTTTCCAGAATATCTTTGTATCTCTGCTTCATTTCGGACAAATCAGACACGAAGACATCTAAGCCCTGTTTTTTTGCCAGAACCGCCGCACCGGCGCCGCTTTCGCCGCCTCCGAGTATTACCATCCGCCTCGAAGTTGAGGCGTTCACAGAAGGATTGTTTTCCATTATTTTATCTTTTTCACTCATATTCTTTTTTTTTCATATCCCATCTATCGAAAGTTTTAACGCATTTTCAATGTAGCGATGGTCAATACCGCCAGAATAATTCCGATAAGCCAGAAACGAACAACTAATTTCGATTCAGGTACGGGAGCGATTGGATATCGAATCAGCGCGTCCATTCCTACATTTCCCGCTTTCTGAAAATGATGATGCAACGGCGTCATTTTGAATATGCGCTTCCCTACCCCTGTTTTCTTTCGCGTATATTTGAAATAAGTTACTTGAACCATGACGGATAAACTTTCGGCTAAGAAAACTCCGCATAGAATCGGCAACAGAAACTCTTTGTGGATAAGAATAGCAAATACAGCGATGATGCCGCCAATGGTTAAAGAGCCTGTATCTCCCATGAAAACCTCGGCGGGGAAAGCATTGTACCACAGGAATCCCACACATGCGCCAATGAATGCACTTGCAAAGATCGACAATTCTCCCGCACCGGGTATGTACATAATATTGAGATAGGCGGCATACTCCAAATGCGACGACACATAAGCCAATATCCCCAAAGCAACGCCGATAATGGCTGACGATCCTGCCGCCAGCCCATCCAAACCATCGGTCAGATTCGCTCCGTTCGATACCGCTGTCACAATAAAAATAGTAAAGAGAACAAAAATGATCCAAGTCGCGGCGGTTCGGTATTTGGGCATAAATCCAGCCAAGCTGCGATAATCAAAATTATTGTTTTTGAAAAACGGAATGGTGGTTTGAGTGGATTTTACAGCAGACGAATAAACGATTTCCGATTTGCCTTCGGAGCGGTCGATTTCCACATTTTCGCGCATCACCACATTGGGACTCAAGTAAATAGTCAATCCGACAATCAGTCCCAAACCCACTTGAGCGATTATTTTGATTTTTCCGGATATTCCGTCTTTGTTTTTTCGGATGACTTTGATGTAATCATCTATAAAACCCAACGTTCCCAACCAAACCGTAGTAATAATCATCAAGATAATGTAAATATCCGACAAACGAGCCAGCAATAAAACCGGAAGCAGAATAGCATTCACGATAATCACGCCGCCCATAGTGGGAGTTCCTTTTTTTTGCATTTGCCCTTCCAATCCCAAATCACGGACAGATTCCCCGATTTGATATTTTTGCAGTAACCGGATCATTTTTTTACCTGTTACCGTTGAAAGAATCAAAGATAAAATCAGCGCCATCGCGGAACGAAATGAAATGTATTGAAAAATTCCCGCTCCGGGAAAATCTAATTTGTCGAGATAACTGAATAAATCGTATAACATATATCTTGATAGTTAAAAAATACTATATCTATTTTTTTTTGAATAATTACTTTGTTCATTGAAGATTAAAGTTCATATCCGAATATTTCCCGGACAATTACCCGATCGTCGAAAGGATATTTCACACCTTCTATTTCCTGGTAATCTTCGTGTCCTTTGCCGGCAATCAGTACCACATCGCCTGCTTGGGCAAACAGGCAGGCCGTACGAATCGCTTCCCGCCGGTCGGTGATGCAAATCGTTTTTTGCTTTTCTTTTGCATCCAAGCCATTGGCCATATCTCGGATAATGTCGTCCGGTTTTTCAAAGCGGGGATTGTCGGAAGTCAAAAACACTTGGTCGCTCCCTTTTACGGCTTCCTTTGCCATCAAAGGACGTTTGCCTTTATCGCGGTTGCCTCCGCAGCCGACAACTGTCAGTATCTTTCCTGCACTGTTTAAAACTTCGTGAATCGCATTCAGCACATTGGTCAGCGCATCGGGCGTATGGGCGTAATCGACTATGACGGTGTAACCTTCTGGAGAACGGAAAGTTTGAAAACGGCCTGCAACCGGACGAAGCATACTCAACAAAATCATAATTTCGGTGGAGTCCGCTCCCAAAAGCGTCGCAGCGCCATAAACAGCTAACAAATTATATGCATTGAATTTACCTACGAATTGCGTTGTTACTTCCGTACCGTTAATCGTCATCAATGTCCCGTCGAAATGCGATTCCAAAATCTTTCCCTTGAAATCGGCTAAGGATTGAAAAGAATATGTTTGCTTCCGGGCTTTTGTGTTTTGCAACATAAATCCTCCGTTTTTATCATCTTTATTGGTCAAGGCAAAAGCATCAGCGGGAAGTTGATCGAAGAAGCCTTTTTTTGCGTCGCGGTAAGCTTCGAATGTTTCATGATAATCCAAATGATCGCGGGTAAGATTGGTAAAAATACCTCCCTTGAATTGCAGTCCCGCAATCCGTTTCTGCACCACGGCATGCGAACTGACTTCCATAAAAACATATTCGCAGCCTTCCTCCACCATTTGCGCCAGCAAACGATTCAGTTCGATGGCATCGGGCGTTGTATGCGTCGCCGGAATTTCTTTGTCATTCAAATAGTTACAAACAGTCGACAACAATCCGGCTTTGTAACCCAATTTTCTGAAAACGGTATGCAACAAGGTCGCAATCGTTGTTTTTCCATTTGTACCGGTGACGCCTACCAGCTGAAGGCGCTTAGAAGGTTCGCCGTTCCACGCGGAAGCAATGCGTCCCAAAGCTTCAGCGCTATCTTTTACTTGTATGTAAGTGATGTCCGGATGCTGGTTTTCGGGCAAAGTTTGACAAACGATCACTTTGGCTCCCTTTTCGATGGCTTTGTCGATAAACAAATGTCCGTCGCATTGCGTACCCGGGACGGCCACAAACAAATATCCTTCTTCGATTTTACGGGAATCTGAATGGATTCCGGCAACCTCTACCGTTTTATTTTCAATGTTCAGTTTCATCTTTTTCTTTGCGTTTACAAAACAGGAATGTTTTCTATCTTTCTATTTTAGCTGCAATGCCACTGTTTGTCCTTTTACTATATTACTTCCCGGCAAAATGGACTGGGCATAGACTGTTCCTCTCCCCAAAATATTCACTCTCAATCCGAGACTTTCCAAGGCAAACAAAGCATCTTTAGCACCCATTCCCTTTACATCGGGGACGGAGTTGCCATTTATTTTTTTGTTTTCAATAATCAACTGATTATTAGTCAATTCCGATGTGATCCACGCTCCTTCGACGCTATTCTCCTTACAAGGTATCTTTAATTGGTTCAATACCCGTAACGAATTATCCAATAAACCATTTTTCAGTACCGGCAAAATGGGATGGATCGTATCGACCGGGAAGGATGCCGGATTGTAAATGATGTTCTTTGCATACACTTCTTCGGCTATTTCCTTGAATACGGATCCGCAAATAGCCCCTCCGGAGATCGGCCCGTTTCTGGGTTTGCGAACCACGACAATCATGGAGTATTTGGGTTGATCAGCAGGAAAATATCCGCAAAACGATAATTGGTGCGATAATCCCCCCGCTTTGTATCCTGCCGCTCCCTGAGAAATCTGTGCCGTTCCGGTTTTTCCGGCAATACGTACTTTATCCGATCGAGCCGGCTTTCCGGTGCCGTCAGGCATATTCACCACATCATCAAGCATTTGTTGAATAGCGGCTAAGGTAGTCGGCGAACAGATTTGCTTGTTGAGAATCTCCGTCTTTTTCTTTTCGATGGTTTTTCCGTTTTCTTGTATTTCTTTGACAAATATAGGTTTCACTAATTTCCCATTGTTGGCGATGGCATTGAAAAACGACAAGGTATAAATAGGCGGAATCTGCGTTTCGTATCCAAACGACATCCATGGCAAAGTAGTTCTTGACCAGTATGCCGCATTCTTGTCTTTCGGATGGCGGATTCTCGGAACGCCGTAACCCGGAATTTCCAAGTGCATATCTTGGTTAAATCCAATTCGGTCGATTCCTTCCACATATTTTTCGGGGTTGTTTCCATATGCTCTCATGATCAATTTGGCTACGCCAATATTCGACGAGTAACGGATGCTTTTGGAAGCCGTAATCATGCCGTATCCTCCCCGTTTGGCATTGTGATCTTCCAAACGCCGTCCGGCAATTTCAGCCACTCCGTTTCCTACATCTACAGAATCGCCCGGATGGACTAAACCATCTTCCAAAGCGACCATCATTGAAACGACTTTGAAGGTAGAACCGGGTTCGCTCAAATCGGATACGGCATAATTTTTGGTTTCGCCCCACACGCCGTCCCGAATCCTTCCCATATTGGTAATCGCTTTGATCTCTCCTGTTGCTACTTCCATCACAACAGCCGTACCGGATTGTGCGTCGATCTCGCTCAATTTCTTCAACAATGCTTTTTCGGTAATATCTTGTATATTGATATCGATCGTAGAGATAACGTCTTTTCCATTGACCGGTTTCACATCGACCACGTCGATATAGCGTCCATTGATTTTGCGGCGCGTACTGGTTCCTTCCTGTCCTCTCAAAAGTTCATCGTATTGTTTTTCAAGTCCATTTTTTCCGCCGCTTTCCAATTCGCCGTAAATATCTCCGATCGTCCGCAAAGCCAACGTTCCATAGGGATTGGTTCTTTTTACAAATTCCTTGTAATACAAACCTGATTTATTAGGACCCTTTTCGAAAAAAGGCATTTTGCGTATGATTTTCCATTGCCTGTAATTTACTTCTCCATCCAGCAAACGATATTCTCTACTTTTTTTCACTCCCTTCTCTTTGGCTTTGATTTGTTTCTCTTCTTTCTCCCGCATCTTCCAGCCATTCATGATGTGATTTTCGTACTGGACTGCCGTTTTTGTCGGAAACATTTTATTCAATTCTACCGAAAGCGGCTTAACATATTTCTTTAAGGTATCAATATTGATTCCCTCTGCCCAGAAATCGATATACAACCGGTAACGAGATTCGGTAGTAGCCATCAATTCGTAGTTGGAGGAATAAATATTGCCCCGCGTAGCGAGAACTTTGACATTGGGACGGATTTGTTTTTCTCCGATTTTTCTCCATGCGTTTCCATCAACAAACGAAGTATAACATGCCTTTCCTATAATCGGAAGAACAACCAACAGAAAGATAATTACTCCAAAAATGGAATAATAAGTAATGATGGTTCTATTTCGTGATTGTTTTGAAGACATAAAGATCGTTGATTAACAATTATTTATATATTTCAAAAGCCGGAGTGTTGGGAACTCTCAAATCGATTCCTTTTTTCTCCAACAATTCTTCCACTTGCGATAAGCGGCTATTAGAAGTTAACTCGGTCAAAATAACTAAATTTTCGTATTTTATATCTTTTAACCGGCTTTTCAATTCGTCTATTTCGCTCAATTTGTCCATGCAAGAGTATCCATTACTGATATAGATAACAATCAGCAACGCAATAAAGCCAAAAAAACTATTCTGCTTCATCACGCCTTCTTTGGCCAACGCTTCTCCTCGGATGAACTGCATGAACGAATTTCTTTTTTTCTTTTTTTCTTCCCTATTCATATTTTTTCTATTATTCTTAGTTTTGCGCTTCTTGAACGAGGATTGCGCTCGATTTCTTCTTTTCCGGGCACAATCACCTTGTTATTAACTAATTTAAACGGAGAATAAATATTTCCGTAAAAATCTTTTTGTATGTTTCCTTCCATGTTTCCGGTTTTGAAAAAATGTTTAACCAATCGGTCTTCCAAAGATTGGTAAGTAATAACGGCCATTCGTCCTCCTTTTTTCAACAGTTGTCCCCCTTGTTCCAGCATTTCCTGCAAGGCATCCATCTCTCCGTTTGTTTCGCTGCGGATGGCTTGGAAAGCTTGCGCTAACTGTTTTTTTTCTTTTTCTTTTCCGACAAAAGGCTTCAGAATGTCCAGAAAATCCTGGGTTGTTTGTATGGTTTTACGCTCTCTTGTCCGCACAATCGCTTTGGCAATCGCCTTCGCGTCTTTCAGTTCGCCGTATAAATAAAACACACGAGCTAAAGCTTCCTCCCCGTACGTATTCAGGATTTCAGCAGCCGTTTTTCCCGCCCTCTTATTCATTCGCATATCCAGATCGCTTTCGAAACGAAATGAGAAACCCCGCGTTTCATCGTCAAAATGATGAGACGAAACGCCCAAGTCGGCGAGCAAACCATCGATTTCCTTCACGCCGTACCAATCCATGAATGAAGAAAGGTAGCGGAAATTACTCCTTACGAAAGTGAACCGTTCGTCGTCAAAAATATTCCTTTCAGTATCTTCATCTTGATCGAATCCATATAAATGGCCTTTTTTGTCTAACCGTTTCAATATTTCTTCGGAGTGGCCTCCTCCTCCGTATGTCGTATCGACATAAATTCCTCCTGGATGAATATTTAATCCATCCACACTCTCCTTTAATAATACAGGTACATGAAAGAGTGGCGTCTGTACAATCATAAAAAAACTATAGTCCCAGGTGTTTACTAAAATTTTCCTTAAAATCTTCCTCTTCAAATGGAAGCTTCCCCGATGGCATGCGACTCCAGATTTCGATCGTGTGATCCATTCCGATGAAACGGACATCGCTTGAAATGTTGGCCATTTGCAAATAACGCTTAGGAATCAGGATACGCCCGCTGGAATCCATTTCCAATAATTCGGCCCCCATCACGAACTGACGAAAAATTTGCTGCTGTTCTTCATTGTATTTATTCAGCCGCGAACGAAGCTCGATCAGTTCTTCTTCCCAAATATTTCCGGGATATAAAACAAGGCATTTTTGATAGACATCTTTGCGTAAAATCAGGCGTGTGTCTCCTGACGCTTGCAAGATTTTTCGGAAAGCGGCAGGGATAAAAACTCTCCCCTTCACATCTAATTTCGCGTCAATATTTCCGATAAATCTATCCATGTCACTACGCTTTGTTTTCCTGTGTAAAAGTACAAAATATCTCCACGTTACCCCACCTTTTTGCGATTTTTTTTTTTCACCAACTTATGAACAAATTATGAGTGCCTTAATGTGTTGATATATAATGCATTTAAAAGCGGGTATTGGTGTGGGGGACTTTTGTTTTGAGGAAATCCTGTTCAAAATATTCCTCATTCCTCTCAAGGGAAAGCAAGAATTCTTCTGAGACAGGTAATTAAAAAACCTATTTTTAATATAAGAATATGAAAATAATAAAATTTTAAATAAATATTTGTCCTCGTGGACTGAATTCACGGTTAATCAAATGATATTAACGGGACTCTTCTAAACGCCGCATCACGCAGTGACAACACTTGATTAACCGTAGACTCCAGCCTGCGGAGGAAAGAAATCCGGATGGCTTCGGGCAAAGCTCTCGTCCTAACCAGTTTTACACTTTATATCACTTCCATTCAGCGTCCGGAAATTGTTCCTCTATTTCATTTTCGCCGCTATCTTCTTCATTTTCATTTTCTTCATTCTCTTCTGGCCGATACCAATTTATTTTTCGTGAAAAATACATAATAATCCCCAGAATAACAAACAATCCGATGCTTCCGATCAGTAGAGCTACATCTTCCAATTGAAGTATAACATATAGAAAAACATACAAAATGACCAACATCAAAGACAACATCCCTGTTTGCAATCTGTTTTGGAAAATACTGGAACTGTAAGCGGCGATCAACGCAATAGTGGCGATACTGGCTATCAGATAAGCAATAGCAAAATTGATTTGTTCGGAGAGGGATAAAAGCAAACTGTAAAACAAAATTAGGGCAATGCCTACCAATAAATATTGTATCGGGTGAATCCGCTTTTTCGTCAACACTTCGACAAAGAAAAAAACGGCGAACGTCAACACGATAAACATCAACGAATATTTGGCCGAACGCATATTTTGTTGATACTGGTCGACCACATCCACCAAATTCACCCCAAACGAGGCCTGATCAAAATATCCGACTTCATTATCGTTCCATTTTTCTGGAATATTGCGATTAAAACTCAAAATGCTCCATTTAGCCGTGAAACTTGTGTCGCCAAGCGTATATTCAGGCGAAAAACTGCCGATAAATCCCGGCGATTTCCAAGCGCCCTCTATTTCCGCTTTCGACATATTTCCAATGGGAACAAAATTGAGGTCGCCGCTGCCGTTTAGATGCAGGTTGCATTCGTAATGCAAAGGTTCTTCCGATGCAGGTCGAATCAAGTCTTTTAGATTAACGATCAAACTCATGCTTCTCGGGTTTGCCTGAGTTCCAATCTCTGCGGTATACGATTGGTTGTTCACATGAAATACTAATTGGTTTGTAACTCCTTGCAAATCGGAAATCTGCAACGATAAATACGCTTTATCGAATTGAACCGTACTGTTGTCTATTTTCAGTTTATTCAATGCGGCAAATTGCCCGTCGATATGGATTTCACTCTTGTACAAAATCGTTTTATAAATGCCATAGTGACGTTCTTCAGGATACAATTGAGCGGAAATGTTCAGATTTTCAGGCGTTATATGTATTTCGTGCTGTTGCGTCCACGCTTTTTTATCCTTATCCAAACCCGTAGTAATATAAGGTATCGTCAGAATGGGTCCGCAGACCGTTTGCGCCTGACTCCATTTTTCATTGATTCGATTAATTGCTTCCAAACTCCGTTCTTTTCTTTCCAAAATCAAATTTTGAATCATCATATTCGGAATCAACATCAGCAAGGTAAGAACGATTATAATCATAGCTTTAAAAGTAAGCGATTGGGAAAATTTCCCGTCATTTTTTCTTTTTGTTTCCATACTCGTTTTTTGTTTATAAATAGTTTTTGATATAAAAAGTACTTTGTTTTTCAAAGTATAAATGTAAAAAAAATTAATTCATCAATTTTTCCAAAGCATCCAGATGTTCCTTGAAACAATTTCTACCCAATTCGGTAATTTCATATTTTGTATTGGGTTTTCGCCCAATGAATTGTTTCCGCGACTGAATATAATGAATATTTTCCAAAGCCTTCAGATGACTTGCTAAATTTCCGTCGGTGATTTCCAGCAATTCCTTCAGGGTATTAAAGTCCGCCCCTTCGTTTACCGATAAAACGGACATAATTCCCAAGCGAATTCGACTGTCAAAAACTTTATTCAAATTGGATATAATGCTGGTCATTTTTTCTTCAGATCGTATTTAATATACATAGCCAAACCGTAAAAGATATGACAGAGTCCAAAACCGATCGTCCAGAACAAAAGACCATGGTTCAAAAAAATAGCGGCCAACAACCCGCACACAATTTCTGTAATGCCTAAATAATAGATTTCTTCGAAGGTGTATTTGGAAGCATTCAGCAAAGCTAATCCATAGAAAATAAGAGTCAAAGCGGCTACCAAATCCACATGTCCCCGCAACAGAAAGATAAACGAAAAAATACCTCCGGCTATTAAAGGGATGGCCAACTGATACAGTATCCGTTTGGTTGCACTATTAAAAAGTTTTTGATTACTTTTTTTTGCTTTTTTCCACGAAAAAAAAATACCGAAGCCAATGGAGACCAACAATACCAGTAAGGCATCTGTCAACAATACCAACGATTCTCGGATGCGTTCCGAATGGCTCATGGCTGAATCGCACTGCAAATAAAAATAGGCAAAGACGGCGCCGCATGTACCCGAAATTCCCGCCACAATTCCAGATAATCCGCTTAATGAAAGAAATTTACTCGATTTTTCCATCATCTCGCGAATGACTTTTATATCTTCTGCTTGTTTGTTCATTTCTTTATTCCATCAATTAAAAGTACTTTGTTCCGCAAAGTTAATGTATGTTTTTTAAAAAACAATGATTTTGAAATATTTTTTGAAAAAGAAGCCTTCGTACGTCCCGATACGTCATCTGCAAGCTGAAGCATCCGAAAATAAAAAGATAACAGATCAATCCATTCTGAATAATTTTATTGTAACTTTGCAGCTATTCAAAATAAAAAACCAATTAATAAAAAGATTTACAACAGATGCAAATAACAGCAAAACTAATACAAATTCTTCCATTGGAAACAGGAGTGGGACGAAATGGGGAATGGAAAAAACAAAACATTGTCGTTGAAACCGAAGCACAATATGCGCGTAAAATATGCATCAGCATTTGGGGCGATAAAATCCCAACCCAACTGCAAGTCGGACAGTTGCTCACGATCGATTTCGATATCGAAAGCCGCGAATTCAACGGACGGTGGTATACCGATATAAAAGCATGGAAAGTAGAAACGGCGCGGTCGGCGCAGGATCCGTTTGCATCGGAGCCGCCTCCTCGCTACGGAATGCCTGAGCCGCCTCCTGAACCGCCCGCTCCGGATTTTAACGATTTGCCTTTTTGAAAATGAATGAATGTGGAAAGCGTTTCCAGAAACATGCAAGATCATTCGATGAATCATCCTTTCGCTGAACCTTTTCTCAGTCTTGTCGCTAAGGACTTGATTTCTCGTTTTGGAACGGATTTGTCCGGCGTGACGGTCGTTTTTCCAAGCGTGCGTGCAGGTTTGTTTTTCAACAATTACCTGTACAGGCAGGCGCAAAAATCTTTGTGGGCGCCGCAATATACTTCCATTGAACGGCTATTCGAACAAACTTCTTCTTTGCGGAAAGGCGATCCAATCCAACTGATTATGCTTCTTTATGAAACATATATTCAAATTTACAACGCCCATGCGGAGATTCCTTCTACAGAAACCTTGGACGAATTCTTCTTTTTCGGAGAAATTCTCCTCAGCGATTTCGACGATGTGGACAAAAATCTGGTACAAGCAAAATCGTTGTTTATCAATCTGAAAGATTTGGATGACTTGAAAGACGATTTTTCCTATCTGTCCGACGAACAGATGCAACTTCTCAATCGCTATTTCAAACCGATTTTTCAGGGAGACAGCGCCTTGAAAACAGCATTCCGCAATGTTTGGAATCTCTTGGGTGAAGTGTATGTTTCTTTCCGTGAACGACTTAAAGCAGAAAACATGGCTTATCCAGGAATGCAAATGCGCGACGTGATTGAAAACGAAGGTTATGAATTTTCGGGAAAACACTATGCATTTGTCGGATTGAACGCCTTGAGCCAGTGCGAAGAACGATTGCTCAAACGCTTGAAAAACAAAGCTTCTTTTTATTGGGATTACGATCTGTATTATCTGGAAACCGAAGCCGGAAAATTTGTCAAAAAAAACATCCAGCAATTCGGTTCAGCCTTAGACGCCAGTTTGTTTGATACATTCTTACAAGGAGAGAAAATAATCGCTATGGTAGCTTCTCCATCCGAAAGCGGTCAATCGGCGGTAGTGGAGCCATGGATCGATTCCTTGAAAAAAGCGCCCTCGTTTACTCAACCCGATTCGGCGATCGTATTGTGCAACGAAGCTATTCTACCGGTTGTAATGCATGCCGTACCGCCCGAAAAAGTGAAAAATGTCAATATCACAATGGGATTTCCTCTTACGCAAACAGCTATCAGCAGTTTTCTGCAGGTGATCGCCGAATTGCAAACCAAAGGGTATCGTCCAGCAAACGGCTCTTTTGGATACAATTATGTTTTGCCGGTATTGCGACATCCGTATGCTTCGCTCATTTTTCCGGAAGCTGGCGAAGTAGAAAAGGAATTGATCAAAAACAGTATTTTTTTCCCAACACGGGAACAACTTAAAGATCCCTTGCTTTTTTCATACGCTCCAGATACTTTAAGTTTGGCAAAGTATCTTTTAGATGTGATTCAAAAAGTAGGTCAATCTTACGAAAATCAAACATTCGGAGCCGATGCTTACGCCGGATTGTATCAGGAATCTATTTTTCGTGCCTACCAGGTAGTGAATCGGTTGTACGGAATTCTTGCGTCCAGAAACGAACATTTGGAAAAGCCGACTTTTCTCCGTTTATTGAAAAAATTATTATCTACCGTTCAAATTCCTTTTCACGGAGAACCTGTCAAAGGCCTGCAAATCATGGGCGTTTTGGAAACCCGCACCCTCGATTTCAAAAATTTACTGATGCTGAATGTAAACGAAGGCTTCATGCCCGCCGGCGGAACGAACGAAAATACATTTATTCCTCAATTCCTTCGCACACATTTTGGCATGAATACAATTGAATATCAAGAATCAATCTTCGCTTACTATTTTTACCGACTCATTCAACGAGCCGAAAAAATAACTTTGGTCTACAATACGGACAAAACCCAAATGGGCAAAGCCGAAATGAGCCGTTTTCTCCTGCAGTTGCTGGTTCAAGCGACATGGAAAAACAAGATCAAGCGCTTTGCGCTGCAATCGCCGATCCAACCGTGGCAATCGCAACCTATACAGGTACATAAAGATGAAGTTTTGATGAAAACGCTTTACAGCCGGTACGACTTGAATACCCGTCCGGAAGCTCGCCGTTTATCGCCCTCGGCGCTCAATTCTTTTATCAATTGCGGGTATAAATTTTATTTAGAACATATTAAAGGTTTGAAAGACAAAGACGAATTAGTCGATGAGATGGACAGTTCCGTATTTGGATTGATTTTTCACCGCTCGGCTGAATATCTCTACAATGAAATACGCAAAAAACACACAGCCTCAGCACATTGGCCATTTACCGTTTATGCGGAGGATTTGGAATTCTATTTGAAATCGCCGCACCGGATTCGAAAGTTGGTTTTAAAAGCCTTTGAAAAAGAATATTTCAAGGGACGCAGCGTGGTGGAAGAGGATTTCAATGGAGAGCAACTTCTAAACCTGTATATGATTTGCAAGATGCTTGACCGATTGATTCTGTTCGACAAACGGCGCGCTCCGTTCACTATACATGGATTGGAACGGGAAATTGGTAGCATTTTCCTTTTGGAACATCGGAATATTCGACTGAATATTGGAGGAATAATCGACCGTTTGGAAGAAAAAGAAGGGAAGTATTATATTCTTGATTACAAAACCAGCGGGAAGGCCAAAGATTGTCAATCGCTGGAACAACTTTTTGAACCGAAAAGCGACCGCCCCTCCCACATTTTCCAAACATTTGTATATGCTTTGGCTTTATTGCAGAAAAAAGAGATACAGGAGCCTGTTGTTCCAGCGTTGTTGTATATGCAACAAGCGGGCAAAGAAGATTATTCTCCTGTTATCGTATACAACAAAAAAAATGTGGAAGACTTCAGGCCTTTGGCTGACGAATTTAAGCGGCTACTGTTGGCCAAGATCGACGAATTGTTCGATCCCGCGCTTCCTTTTCAGCAAACCGAAGCAGTCAAAACTTGCGAATATTGTTCTTTCCGGGAAATGTGTAACCGATGAGCAGTATGCTAGTAGTCATGCTGATTCAATGTGTTCAATCGTCGCCAATGAATTGACGAGCATAATTTTTGCATATATAATTTTGATCAGATGACGATTTTTTTGTCATTTTTCTTTATCTTTGTATTTTGATAAGGAGGCAATAAAGGCTATTATTATTTTTTATAAAACAAAAAGTAGAAGAAAACAATGGATTTTTATAATCAATTTGTTATCAATCCAGAAAAATTTCGAATTCCTCAATATTCGATCAGTCCATTTTCAACTGAATGGGTGAGAAAGAATTATAAAATATTACAATCTAAACAACCGATCGACAACGATTTACTAAGACAATATTTCGGACGTTTCCTTTGTTTTGAAACTGGACGGTCGGCTTTATCTTATGCATTGTCGCATTACAAATTGTCGGAAAATGATGAGGTTTGCATCATGACAACTTCCCAAAATCGATACATAAGCAGTTGTGTGACAAAAGAAATAGAAAAGTTTTGCCAATGGAGCCGGCAATTATCGGAAAAAACTAAGGTAATATTGGTCAATCACGAATTTGGAACCGCCTACAAATCAATGGATAAGGTTTTGAAATTGAATTTGCCAATCATTGAAGACTTGGCGATGAGTTTATTTTCAACCGATGATAACCAGCAAACTGGAAATTATGGCGATTTTACAATCTATAGCCTGCCTAAATTTTTTCCTTTGCAATGGGGAGGAATTGTAAAAATCAATATGCCGGATTATGAAAAAAAATCAATTAACTTTAATCCTCATCTATCAACGGACTTACAACGATTACTATCTTTTTATTTGAAAGAAGGAGAAAACATCAAACAGCGGAGAAAACATCATAATGCTCTTTTTCAACATTATTTGTCATGCTTAGATTTTAAAAGTAGATTTGAATACAATGATAACGAAACCCCATCCGTTTACATGTGTTCTACGCCTCCTTCTGTCAATTTAGAAGGATTGAAAGTGTTTTTACAGCAAAACGGAGTGGAAGCAAGCGTTTTTTATGGCGAAAGCGCCTTCTTTGTACCTGTGCATCAGAATTTGAATGAGGAAGATATCCTTTTTATAGTTTCACTAATAAAATATTTTTGCGATGATAACAAGTAATATTCAATTAGGAATAGATGTTTATATTGATCCGACTACCTCTATTAACAATGTTACGATCGGAAATCATGTTAAGATTGCTAAGTATTGCAGTATTTTCGGTTCTACCCATCATCCATTGGAAATAGGGGATAACTCTTATATTGGCATGCTATCCATTATCAACGGATATGCAGCCAAAGTAGTTGTAGGAAAAAATGTTTCAATTGCGCAAAGAGTTAATATCATGGCTGATTCTGGACCGAATGCCAGCCCTTTGATGCAGCAATATTATCCAATATTAACGGGAAATATAATCATAGGCGATCACTCATGGATTGGCGCAAATGCGATTATTATGCCCGGCGTTGAATTGGGAGAATTTTGTGTGGTAGCGGCCAATTCATTCGTAAATAAAAGTTTTCCTTCCTATTCTGTTATTGGTGGTAATCCGGCGAAATTATTAAAAAAACTCACCCTTTAATTTCGATTGTAAGATATGTCGACGGATTCTTCACGGAGCGAAAGAAATTTTCCTGTGTCCCGCGACAAATTCTACTTTCGTCTTAAATCTAATTCATATATGTTGTAAGCCACTCCTCTTCCTCCAAATCCATCCTTTTGGAACAACAAGTTATTATTCAGATAATACCCCATTTGTTCTGTCGATTGTCCGAAGTCAAAATAATCGTAGTCTTTATATTCATTATTTATCAAATAATCAAACAGTAAGTCCAATGCACCTAATTTCTTGCCTTCCTGATTTGCAGAAATATACTGAACATGAACTATTTGTTTATTAAGGTATAGTACCGTTCCAGCCAGTATGTCGTTTTGTTTTTGAATAAGATACAATTTAATGTTCTCCGAAAACAAACCCTTTAAATATAAAATTTCATTGAGAGTATGTACCGGCTTTACTCCATATTTTGCATCCAAATTGTCATGTAATATTTTCCAAAATGCTTCAAAATTATCAGAGCAGAAATATTTCAAATCATTGTTGATTGCTTTTCGTATTCCAGCTTTACGCGATTCAACAAATTTCAATTTTTTCTCCAACAAGATCGTTGAAGAAATATTGCAGCCAATCCATTTTGCGTCATTTCGAAATAAAGCATAGATATCTTCTTGAGCGGGATAAGCAGTGTATATATATGGAATAGCTTTATAAATGATTGTATTAATATCATGATTCTTATAATAAAGAATGATACATTCAAAAACATCCAATATGTCAATTACAGACAGTTTGTTGATGTAAATCAGACCTCCATAGGTCAATCCTTGATGAGAGTATACAGCATTATCTTTCACATTTGCTGGAAATACGGCAACCAATTTCTTTTTGTGATAGATCAATAAAGAGAAATCAGTAAAACGGTCGGAATGATAATCCATATAATTTCTGTTAAGCAAAAATGTTCCATTTTTGGAAATGTCTATTAGATTATTCCACTCATTTTTGTCTGCATCTGAATATTTCACGATTTCAAACAGTTCTTTAGCGCTTAAATTCTCCATACTACTTTCTTTTTCTTGATTCTCTCTTTCTTTAAAACAATATTTCTTTAAATCGATTTGGACTGGCTCATCATTTTTTTCAACACGAATCTGTTTTTTATGTCGTACTGCATTGCATATCATCTTCGAAAAAACAGTTCAGTAGTAAAATAGCTTCAATAAATAACATCTTTGATTTCTCATAAAAATATACTGAAAGATAGCCTTTTGTAGTAGCAAGGATTCTCAACCGAACCCTATATCAGTTGCAAAATTAATACAATTGATTTTGATTAAGCAAGAATATTCAATAAATTTTCGAATATCGACATAAATTTGTTATTTTTATTATAATTCTACGTTAACATATCATGATTTATTTTTAAAAGTAACAGAGAAAAGTATCTTTTTCGATTCATTCCAAAATATTTCGCTATTCATTTGTTTTTTCAATAAAAATAGCGGAACTTTACCGATGAAGAGGTTTTTTAATGACACGTCTAATGAAAAAGCGTTAAATTCAAATCAAAAATCATGAAAAAGATTAATTGTATGTTGTGAAGTCGATTGTGCCGCTTGTGAGATAAAAATAGCCACGAGGGCGAGCGACAACGCCTGAAGGGCAAAAACAGCTAAAGTAGGCTTCAAACAATTTCTCTATCCCAAATCTACCTATAGCCAGAGAAAGGGAAGAAGGAGTGAAATTTTCAGATTGCGAAGAACGTGAAATCCGTAACTGCGTTCACGCAAAAAGCTATCAAACGTGTGTCGATTGCGAAGAATTGGAAAATTGCCTCATCGGCAGTAAACATACTTTTTACGATGGATATCCATAAAATTCAGGAACAATTTAATTTCATTGCCCAAAAGTACGATCAACAGAGAAGAAGCTTTATTCCCTGTTATGATGATTTTTATAAAAGATCCATCTCATTATTAAAATATTACAGAGATGATTTCAAAACAATTGTTGATTTGGGAGCAGGAACCGGCTTATTGACAAAAGAAATTTATGAATTATATCCTCAAGCGCATTATGTTTTGATGGATATTTCGAAGAATATGCTAAAAATTGCAGAAGAAAGATTCAAGGGATTAGACCATTTTGAATTTGCAGAATGCAATTATGTAGAAGATATTCCCATAAAAAATTGCGATTTAATATGTTCTGCATTATCCATCCATCACTTGGAAAATGACGACAAAGCGGCATTGTATCATACATTATTTCAAAAATTGAATCCATTAGGATGCTTCATCAATTTGGATCAGTTTGTAGGAGAAACAGAAGCTATAAATGATTTGTATAATGTATGGTGGTATGATTATATTGATCGCAGCGAAATCTCGTCGGAGGAAAAAGAGGCGTGGAGAAATCGTAAAAAATTGGATAAAGAGAATACAATACCCGAAACAATCGAATGGCTAAAAAGCAGCGGATTCAAAAAGGTTGAATGTATTTACAGTTTTATGAAATTTGGCGTAATAATGGCCATAAAATAAAGGAGAAAAGAATATGCAATATCGTACGGATTTAAAATCGGGAAATAAGTTATCAATTATTGGATTTGGGTGTATGCGTTTTCCCAAAAATAGAACCCAGATAGACATCAATCGTACCGAGCAATTAATACTAAAAGCGGTGCAAGAGGGCATCAACTATTTTGATACCGCATACGTTTACGGCGGAAGCGAGGAAACTTTAGGCCCAATACTTGCTAAAAACAATTTACGGGACAAGATTTTTCTTGCAACTAAACTACCGCATGTCAAATGCAAAACCTATAATGATTTTGAGTCGTTTTTTCAGACGCAGCTCAAACGGTTGCAGACCGATCACATCGACTATTACCTTATTCATAATCTGGGCGACACCCATTTGTGGAAAATGCTTTGCGAATTAGGCATTGAAAAATGGATCAAAGAAAAAAAAGAATCCGACCAAATAAAAAATATCGGGTTTTCTTTTCATGGGATTCACAACGAATTTCTAAATCTTCTGGATATATATGACTGGGATTTTTGTCAGATGCAGTATAATTACATCAACACCAATTATCAGGCAGGTACGGCAGGTTTAAAAAGGGCAGCCGAAAAAGGCCTCCCCGTGATCATTATGGAACCATTATTGGGTGGAAAACTCGCAACTGGATTGCCTAAAAAAGCCGTTAATTTATTTAAAGAAGCCAACAGTTCATTGACGCCGGCGGCGTGGGCCTTGCGCTGGCTTTGGAACCAAAAAGAAGTGACCGTTGTTTTATCCGGAATGAACGATATGTCGCAGATAGAGGATAACATTGAAACGGCAAAAAATGCCGTACCGAATATGTTGACGCCGGAAGAAGAGAGAACAATTGATTCTGTCATTAAGGTGATCAGTGCAAGTTATAAAGTACCCTGCACGGGTTGCAATTATTGCATGCCCTGTCCGCACAACGTGAATATTCCGGCCTGTTTTGCCGCTTATAACGTATCCTATACGGTCGGACTGTTTTCCGGCATGCAGCAATATGTGACCAGCGCCAGATTGCTTGACCCTCAAAAAAAATATGCCGCAAGCAATTGTAAGGAATGCGGATCCTGCGAAAAGAAATGTCCGCAGAACATCCCAATTATACGATCATTAAAAAATGTCAGAAAAAGAATGGAACCGTTTTGGCTAAACGCCGCATTGAATTTTTATTTTAAATTTATAGGTTAAATAATGTGCAAAGACATTTATGGACAATGAATTTTCTTTAAAATACCCCGTTGTATTAGTGCATGGAATTATCGCGTATGATAGGGGACGAATAATGCATTTTTGGGGTAGAATTCCTGAAAAATTGAAAGAAAACGGAGTCAAAGTATTCTTTGGAAATACCGATTCGTGGGGTGATTACGAATCAAATGCAAAAATACTAAATGCAACGATTGAAGAAGTATTAGACAAAACGAAAAGTAAAAAAGTAAATATAATAGCCCATTCCAAAGGGGGAATAGATTCACGTTATTTTGTTTGGAAATACAATAATGATGATCGCATAGCCAGTTTGACTACGCTATCGACTCCGCATCGGGGCGCAGAAATAGCCGATTTGATTTATAAGCAAAAGATTGTTCATTCCGACAAAACAAAAAAAACACTCAAGATTTTCGGAAAATTATATGGGGATATAAATCCCGATTTGTATAATGTAAATTATCAATTAACGACTGAAAAAATGAGGGAGTTTAATGAAAATATCGGTATGGATCAACGGGTATACTATCAAAGCATGTATACTACAATGAAAAATTCGTTTGATGATTTAATGTTCTATTACAGCCATCGGTATATACAAAACATAAGCGGCGATAATGATGGAATAGTCAGCGAACATTCAGCTCAATGGGGAAAAAATATCGTAAAAATAGAAGGCGGAATATCTCATGCAGAAATTATTGATCGTAAGAGGAGAAAAATATCCGGAATAAATATTCCGGATATTTACATAAAAATCGTAAAAGACTTAAGCGAAAAAGGATTTTAGCTTTTAAGAACCTAACTCATTCTCTTCGTAATACTTGACAAAAGAACGGATGACGATTTTGTTTCCTCCCGGCGTTGGATAATTTCCTGAAAAATACCAATCGCCTGTGTGCTGGGGACACGCTTCATGCAGTCCGTCCAAGGACTGAAAAACGATTTCCACTTCGGCGTTCGTGTCTTTAGGTTTTAGAATTTTCGCTATTTTCACTGCAATTTCTTCGTCCGTGAATGGACGGTAAATATCTTTCACATAATTAACCACCTTTTCTTTAGGCCAGTCCATTTGTTCCTTGCATTTCCAATAGGTTTCGTCAATCACCTGACGCATATTCCGCTCTTTGAGTAAGGCGATCGCCGCGCGGAAAGCGGCAAATTCGTTCATCTGAGTCATATCTATGCCGTAACAATCGGGGTAGCGTATTTGCGGAGAAGACGAAACGATGACGATCTTCTTGGGACGCAACCGGTCTAATATCTTGATTATACTCTGCTTCAGAGTAGTGCCGCGAACAATGCTGTCGTCTATAACCACCAGATTATCTTTTTCCGCTCGGATCGAATCATAGGTAATATCATAAACATGTGCCGCCAATTCGTTTCGGCTGTCGTCCTCCGTAATAAATGTGCGCAGTTTGATGTCTTTCAGAGCCACTTTTTCCTGACGGATTTTCATCGAGAGAATCCGATTCAAATCAACTTCCGTTAAATGAGGAAGTTGTTGTTTGATCAAATTTTTCTTTTGTTCGTTCAGGTAATTGTCAAAACTCTCCATCATGCCGAAAAAGGCGACTTCCGCCGTATTCGGAATAAAGGAAAATACGGTATTTTCCAGATCATTGTCAATGGTTTTGAGAATCGGCTTCAAAAGCAATTTTCCCAGCATTTTTCTTTCCCTGTAAATATCAGCATCCGAACCTCGCGAGAAATAAATCCGTTCGAACGAACAGGACGTTTTCTGCTTGGCTTTCTGAATCTGACTAATGCCTATTTCGCCGTTTTGTTTCACAATAAAAGCCGTTCCCGGCTCCAATTCGTGAATTTTCTCCCCTTCTACGTTCATTACTGTTTGAATAACCGGCCGTTCGGAAGCAACCACTGCGATTTCTTCATCGCAATAATAAAAGGCTGGACGGATACCGTGCGGATCGCGGAAAGCAAACATATCCGTATTGCCGGTGACGCCGCAAATAACATATCCTCCATCCCAAGTTTCTACCGATCGCCGCAGAATATGGGCTAAATCAATATTTTCAGCAATCGCCTGATTCCGTTCCTGTCCGCCTTGTATTTTGGGTTTGTATAAATCGTAGAGGTGTTGCACTTCCCGATCGAGATAATTGCCCATCATTTCCAATATCATCAATGTATCGGAATACAAGCGCGGATGCTGTCCCTGGTCAATCAATTGTTTGAATATTTCATCTACATTGGTCAGATTGAAATTACCGCACAGCATCAAACTTCTGGAGCGCCAATTGTTGCGCCGCAAGAAAGGGTGAACGTAGGCCAATCCCGAACGTCCGGTGGTACTGTAACGCAAATGTCCCATGTAGACTTCGCCGCAGAAAGGAATATTTTCATACGAATCGGCAATGGCATACCGGTCGATTAATCGCCGTACTTTTTGAAAGACTTCCTTAATAGCTTCGTTGCCCAGCGCTCGTTCGCGGAAAATATATTCCGCTCCCGCTTTCGCTTTTGCATTGACACAACCGATTCCCGCTCCTTCCTGCCCTCGATTGTGTTGTTTTTCCATAAGGAGACAAAGTTTGTTCAAACCGTATTGCCATGTACCGTATCGTTCTACGTAATACTCCATGGGCTTTAATAGACGGACTAATGCAATTCCACACTCATGTTTAAGTTGTTCCATAAAAATAGGAGCCCTTGTTATTAAAGAGCGCCAAAGATACAAATAATTATTGGATTAACTGTCGGATCGTGTTTGCCAATTCTTCTCCGTACAAATCTCTTTGGATTATTTTTCCTTCCGGATCAATCAGAATGGCGCATGGAATAGATTGAACCGAATACAATTTTACAGGGTCCGACTCCCATTTTTTGCAGTCTGACATTTGAGGCCAGCTTATATTCAATTGTTCGATTCCTTTTTCCCATGCTTCTTTTTCTTCATCCAGAGAATAGCCTACGATCTCAAAATTTTTATTTTTATACGTACGGTATAATTCGACCAGCATCGGCATTTCTTTTCGACAGGGAGAACACCAACTGGCCCAGAAATCCAGTAAAACATATTTCCCTTTTCCAGCATAATCAGACAATTGGCAATTTTTCCCCTTAGGAGTTTTCGAGACAATCTCTTTAAATGGACAGCCAGGAAGAGAAGTTTTCATGTTCTGTAATCGTTCATTCGTTTGCTTATACAACTCAGTTTCCTTGAATTCTTTTCCCGCTTGGGACAAAACAGACTCCAATTGATCCAAAGAGAGTCTCCGGCGCCATTTCGAGTTGGCAAAAATTTCCTGTACCTGCACGTCGTTGATGTTGTCTTTGAAAAAACGGGTATAATCCGCTTTTACCTTTTCAAACTGTTCTTCATATTTTTTACTCCATTCTGCTTCCCATGAGGGTGTTATCAAACCTTTATCCTCTTGCCCGCCATATTGTTCTTCCAATTCATCCAAACGGGCTTCACTCTCTAATGCTTTTTGATAAGCGCTTTTCGTATTGCACGAAATGCAAAACAAAATAGGAAAAAGGAAATAAATAATTTTTCTCATAAAAATACGCTTGTTTTTGTTTATAAAATTATTGTATTCAATCGACCCCGCAAACTTACTGAAAATTTCAAGAATTTCAAATCTATTTTTGTGAAACTAATGTGTAAATATGTTACCATTTATGCCAGATATTTTCTACCTTAGCGTCGTATCTTAATAAACAATTACGGATTTATGCAAACGTTACGCTGATGAAAGCTTATCATTTTTTTACATTCGATTTGGGCGCTACCAGTGGGCGGTCGATGATCGCCACCCTCCGGGACGGAACGATTTCTATAAAGGAATTGACCCGCTTTCCCAATAAAATCATTCGCATCCAAAATAAATATTATTGGAATCTATTTGCTTTGTATGAAGCCCTAAAAGAAGGATTAACGATGGCCGCTTCACAAAACGTTCGTCTCGATGCCATCGGGATCGATACTTGGGGGGTGGATTTCGTTTATCTGGGCGAAGATGGCAGTTTGTTGAGCCAACCCCGCTCCTATCGCGACCCTTATACCAATGGGAAACCGGAAGCCTATTTCCGGCTTGTTCCCAAAAGAACAGTCTATGACCGGACAGGCATTCAGATATTGAATTTCAACAGTCTTTATCAGTTGTATGCGGCAAAGTGTGAAGATTATTCGCCTCTAAGAGCGGCCAAAGACATTTTGTTTATGCCCGATGCTTTGTCTTACCTCCTGACAGGAAGAAAAGTCTGCGAATATACCATTGCTTCTACTTCGCAATTATTGAATCCAAGAACGAAAAACGTTGAACGGGAACTATTGGAAGTAATGGGCATCCGTTCTTGCATTATACAGTCGCCGATTATGCCTGGCGCTCTGATCGGCAATCTTTCGGAAAGCGTTGCGAAAGAATGCGGATTGACTCCAATTCCTGTAATGGCTGTAGCAGGGCACGATACCGCTTCTGCCATAGTGGCCGTTCCGGCTGAAAATGAAAACTTTGCTTATCTCAGTTCGGGTACATGGTCGCTTATGGGCATTGAAGTTCAAGAACCCATTATTACGGATGAAACTTATCAATTGAATTTCACCAATGAAGGCGGCGTGGAAGGTACCACCCGTTTCCTGAAAAATATTACCGGTATGTGGTTGCTGGAACAATGCCGTAAAGAATGGGAAGCGGCGGGACAAAAATATACTTATGCCGAAATCGTGGAATTAGCCGCTTCGACGAAAGGTTTTCGGTCGGTGATAGACCCCGACCATCCGTCGTTTGCCCATCCAGAAAGCATGACCAGCGCTATTGTCGATTATTGTATCCGAAGCGGACAAGCCATTCCCGTCCATCCAGCGGAGTTTATCCATTGTATTTTCAATAGCTTGGCCTTGAAATATAGAGACGTTCTGAATGATTTGCAAAAAGTCGCTCCGTTTCGAATCGAAAAGTTGCATGTGATTGGCGGAGGTTCTCAAAACAGGCTCTTAAATCAGATGACAGCCGATGCCATCGGATTACCGGTAGTAGCCGGGCCATCGGAAGCGACTGCTCTCGGCAATGCGATGATGCAGGCAAAAGGCTTGGGAATTGTTCAATCTTTACAAGAAATACGAAAAATTGTTCGCAATTTCGTCTCTCCGGAAGCGTTTTATCCGCAAGTATAATATTGAATTAATTATGAATACAAAACAGTTTTTATTAGCAATTTTGTTATTTGCAGGAATTCTTGCTTCGGCGCAAAATTCCTCTTTATTACCCGATGAAACCTTTATCCAAAAAATGGAAGGGATGGCCGATTCCCTTACGCAACAGCTGAAAGAATGGGAAGTTCCAGAGGCGGGGTTTAACGTAGAAAAATTCGGGGCGGTGGCAGACGGTAAAACCGTGAATACCCAAGCGATACAACGCGCCATCGACGAATGTTATCATTCAGGCGGCGGAACGGTCTGGCTGGCGGCAGGCGATTATGTCAGCGGAACTATCGAATTGAAATCGAATGTAATGCTTTGCATAGCCGAAGGCGCACGGATTGTGGGGAGCGCCAATTTGTCCGACTATCCCGACAAAGTAGAAAGCTTCAAAAGCGTTGCGAGCGAAATGCACAAATACCGCATTTCGTTAATTTATGCCGAAAAAGTCGTCAATACAGGAATCTGCGGAAAAGGAGAAATCTATTTTCGCGGCGAAAAAGAGCATTTTCCCGGACCCGAAACCATTGGGGAATTGGAAGGGCGACCGTTCGGCATTCGAATGATTGAATGTCGAAATGTAGTTGTCAAAGACATTACGCTACGCAATGCGGCCGCTTGGATGCAAAGTTACCTCTATTGCGAAAACTTGATTTTTGACGGAATGAAGGTTTTCAATCAAGCCAATTATAACAATGACGGGTTGGATACAGACGGTTGCCGCAATGTGATTGTTCGCAACTGCTTTATCAGTTCGCACGACGATGCGATGTGTCTTAAAGGAGCAAGCGCTAAGCCTACTGAAAATATTTTGATTGAAAATTCCACCTTCTATTCCACTTGCAATGCACTCAAAATCGGTACCGATACGCAAGGCGATTTTCGCAATATTATGGCTCGAAACCTGATTTTGGGGGGATTGCCCGATTCGTTAAAGTCATTCAAAAATCTTTATGAGTGCAGTACCGGCATTACGTTAGCTACAACAGATGGCGGAAATGTGGAAAATATTCTGATACGCGATGTAGAAATCAACCGCAGCCGCTGTCCTGTATTTCTTTGTACAGGCAGTCGCGGGCGGCGGTGGAACGAAACCATGCAACAAGCCGGTTATCTGAAAAATATTGTCCTAACTCATATAACAGGAAAGGAAAATCGCCGTCAAGGATCGTTCATCACGGGAATTAAAAGCAGTATAATCGAAAATGTATGGATTCAAGATATGAATATTTCAATGATAGGCGGCGGGACTGCTGAAATGTCCCATTTGCCTGTGGTCGAAAATGAAAAAGGTTATCCCGACGCGCAAGAATTTTCGCGTACAGGGCTTCCCGCTTATGGTTTTTACATCCGGTATGCAAAAAATATCGTATTGGATCAAGTAAAAATCACGCCTGAAGCCGAAGAGCAAAGGCCGGAATTCAGGTCGGGAGGAAATATCGAGAATGTAATTATCAATGGTAAACCTTTATAATCTAAGAGTATAATAAAGTATGAAAAACGAACTCATTCAAAAATCGTATGAAATAGCAAAAGAACGCTATGCAGCCGTAGGAGTAAGCATCGAACAGGCTTTAGAAGCGCTGCAGAAAATTTCCATCTCCATTCATTGTTGGCAAGCCGACGATGTAACCGGTTTCGAAAATCGGGGAAATCTGGGTGGCGGAGGAATACAGACCACAGGCAATTATCCGGGCAAAGCGCGAAACAGGGAAGAAATCCAACAAGACATCGAAAAAGTGTTAACGTTGATAGCCGGCAATCACCGTTTAAATCTCCATGCCATTTACGGCGATTTCCAAGGGAAAGTCGTCGACCGCGACGCTATCGAACCGGCTCATTTTATTTCTTGGATGCAATGGGCAAAAGAAAAAGGATTGAAATTGGATTTCAATTCCACTTCGTTCGGACATCCCAAAAGCGGTAATTTAACTTTAGCAAATCCCGAATTATCCATCCGCAATTTCTGGATTGAACATACCAAACGTTGCCGGTTGATTTCCGAGGAAATGGGAAAGTTTCAAAACGACCCTTGTATTATGAATCTCTGGATACACGACGGTTCTAAGGATTTTACCGTGAACCGGCTAAGATACCGTCAAATATTAGAGCAATCATTAGACGAAATATTCGCCGAGAAGTATTCTCACATGAAAGACTGTATCGAAGCTAAATTATTCGGTATCGGTCTGGAAAGCTACACCGTCGGTTCGTATGACTTTTATTTAGGTTATGGGATGAAAAAACAAAAAATGGCGACCCTCGATACGGGACATTTCCATTTATCGGAAAGCGTTGCCGATAAAATTTCGTCATTACTGCTCTTTACCCCTGAAATCATGTTGCATGTAAGTCGCCCAATCCGCTGGGATTCCGACCACGTAACCATTTTAAATGATGAAGTAAGCGATTTGGCTAAAGAAATCGTTCGCGCGAATGCCTTAGATCGAGTACATATCGGTTTAGATTATTTTGATGCTTCGATCAATCGTTTGGGCGCTTATGTAATCGGTATCCGTGCAGTACAAAAGGCCTTTTTGCAAGCGCTGTTGGAACCCATTAGGCAATTGCGCGAATACGAAGCCAATGGCCAATATTTCGAACGTTTGGCTTTGTTGGAAGAAGCCAAAAGCTTGCCATGGAATGCCGTTTGGGATTATTTCTGCTTGATAAACAACATCCCTGTGGGGGAAGAATATATTGCCGATATTCGAAAATACGAACAGGAGGTAACCGGCAAACGAAAATAACAAACGCATGGAACACTCCAAAGGAAGTTTAAAAAGTACAATTGCCGTATCTCTGACCAATTATTTGGATGCTGGTTCGATTGTTGCAGGCGCAAGCGGACTGACGCTTTGGCAAAATTATTTAGGATTGACCGAAATAAATCTTGGTTGGCTAAATGCTTTGAGCGCCAATTGTTTCGGAGCCGCTTTGGGCGCAATCATCGGCGGACGGCTTGCCGACAGATACGGAAGAAAAACCATCTATACCTACAACCTATTGCTCTATATGTTGGGAGTAGGGATCATCCTATTTTCGTTCAATTTTCCGATGTTGCTCACCGGATTTCTGATTACAGGAATTTCCGTAGGCATTGGAGTTCCTGCCTCCTGGACTTATATTTCCGAAACTTCAGAGGCAAACAATCGCGGACGAAACATCGGCATTTCACAGTTGGCATGGTCTATCGGTCCGGCTATCATTTTCTTGCTCGGTTGGCTGTTTTCGCCAACAGGTCCCTTGGGGAATGAAGTTCGCAGTTTAGGAACGATTGTACTCCAAACCAATGATCCAGCCAATCTCAATTTATTCGGTAACCGGCTAATATTTTTTACCTTATTTATTGTAGCGCTTATAGCTTGGCTTTTGCAACGCCAACTTAGCGAATCGGCAGAATGGATTGAACTGAAAGCACAAAAAACGGCGAATAAGGCAGCGCACACCTATAAAGAATTGTTTACCAACATTGTCAATGTGAAAGCCATCGCGTTCTTAGTAGGCATTTACCTGACCTGGAATTTCGTAGCAGGCGCTATGGGATTCTTCATGCCGCACGTTTACGAAACTGCTGGCGGACTAAGTAATGAAACCGCTAATTTCCTGCAAATGGCCATGTGGGGTTTAACGGCGCTGTTTTCTTTTGTTGGCTTTGCGCTTCTGGCCGATAAAGTCAATCAAAGACTTTTGTATGCTTTCGGCACAACGCTCGGCCTTGCCGCTTGGATGATTCTTACTTTTGTTGGAATTACCAATACTACGGCGCTCTGGGCATTTGTAGTTCTTTGGGGTATTCATGCGGGACTCGGCGTTCAGGCGTTTTATGCGCTTTGGGCTTCGGAGCTTTTTTATGCCCGTTATCGCGCTGCAGCTCAAGGAGTGATGTTTTTTATTGTGCGTGGCGGAGCAGCCATTTGGTCGTTTATTTTCACAGATGTATATGCGTC
>WRFY01000109.1 GCA_009783445.1 Candidatus Azobacteroides sp.
TCGTGCATCGAATCTTTAGAACTTGTGCAGCTATACATAACTTTAAAATTAAAATCAATCCATGGCATTACAAAAACTAATTTACATAAACTCTAATGATTTGTTTCGGGAAAAGTCGGGCGATATAGTCATAAACCAACACAATACAGACAACAAAGATGGATCGATCAATGGGATAGTTCTTCCATTAACTGACAAAGAGGCTGTTAATCAATTGGTTGAAATTATGAAGGAACGATTGGACGGTCTGAAATTTTCTAAGAGATAACCTCTAATCCCTCAATAGCGTTTTGTGTCGAAAACGTTAAAATGTTTGCAAGAAAAAATAAAATGGATAGATTTTTCATAAAATTTATTCCTAATACGGATCAAGATTTTTATCCGCTTTAGATTTAGTTGTAAAATTGTAATAAGGAGAAACGTAATATTGGTTCATCCATTTTCCCCTAAAAAGAACACGTTCCCAACCGACAAGAACGCCAAATTTGTCATTGAATTTAATATTAACTGAACCGCCATAGGAATTTTGTAGGTAAAAAGTTGATAAATAGAACGGAATATTATTGATATATGGCAAAAATTGTCCATGAAAATTAAAAGTAAAATGTTCGTTCAGTTTGTAATTTAACCCGCTGGAGACGCCCATATTCAAGCGCTGTGCAAAACCGAAACTCGCATCTGAATATTTGCTCACAAAAGGATTAGCGTACAAAGATATATGATCATTTAATTGATAGTCGAGACGTGTCTGTAATGTATTAAATTGCAAAAAACCAATATTTTGACTTTGCAAAGGAATTATTGAAAATTTAAATTTTCTATCTATGGAAGATTTTTTTTGAAAAGTAAACTTTTCAAGTTGCAAAGCATCATTGTTCATTTTAATATCGGGTAGAATAAAATCATTTTTTAAGCCAACAGATTCCAAAAATTGACTATTATTCTTTTGCTTTTCAAAATTCAATTTTGAAAAATTGTCTTGCGCACAAAGCAAACCGCAATTCAAAAAAACAAGACAGAAAACAATATTTAATCTTTTTATAATCATCGCTTTAGTTTATTTTATGTCGTCTGTATTTATTATTGCATTCATAACTTCTTTTTCATTGGCAAAATTACATAATGGTAGATTCAACCACTGAATGCAATTTAAGAGTTCAAATTTAGGAAGAAAATTTCTTTTGGCGAATAAAAATTTAATTTTTCTCTACCTTAAGTTGCATTTGTTAATGGAATTACATATCAAATTTTTTTGTACTTTTGCAACTTTAAATTCAATCATTATGAATGTTTTATTAATCAATGGCAGTCCGCACAAACAAGGATGCACCTTTACCGCCTTATCGGAGATGGCAGGAGAATTGGAAAAACAGGGAATCGCAACAAGCATTTTCCATATAGGAACAAAAGCTATTCGTGGTTGCATCGCCTGTCTGAAGTGTAAAGAAACCGGTTATTGTTCTTATTCCGGCGATGTGGTCAATGAATGTATAGATTTAATGAAAAAGGCGGATGGCATAGTTGTTGGTTCGCCTGTATATTATGCGTCGCCTAATGGGGCTTTGTTGGCATTGTTGGACCGGGTGTTTTATGCGAGCAGCAACGCCTTTTCATACAAACCTGCCACCGCAATAGTCAGTTGCCGCAGAAGCGGATCTACTTCTTCATTTGATGTGTTGAACAAATATTTTACTATTTCCAATATGCCTGTGGTTTCTTCTCAATACTGGAATCAGGTTCACGGAAATACGCCTGAAGAGGTACGGCAAGATTTGGAAGGTATGCAAGGATTGCGGACATTGGGAAGGAATATGGCTTGGCTGTTGAAATGCATAGATGCAACAAAAGAAACAATCCCCCGTCCTGAACCTGAACCGGTCAGGCAAAGAACAAATTTTATACGCTAGATATTAATGACTAACCGTTTTTTAATTAGAACATTTGTTCTTTATCTGCCAATAAATGCGTATATTTTTATTCGCGGGTGGCAGGCAATGCCGTCAATTTTAATATATAAGCTGATTTTTACCGTTATATTTCTATGTCTTGCTTCACTATTTTTTGTGGCAATGATGGGTAGAAATAAATTTCCATTGTGTTTCTTGAAAATAATCTATGCCATTGGAACTACGTGGATGGCTTTCACGGTGTATTTCTTTCTGTTTTTCTTGGTTATAGATATTATTGGCTTGTTCAATCGCTGGATACATTTTTTGCCCGAAATCATTCACTTGCATTTCAGACAAATTGAAGTTTATGGATCAACTATGGCTATTACTGTTTTGTTAATATTTGGTTATCACAAATTTACTCATCCCTCCGTCAATATTTTTAACATAAAGATAAATAAAAAAGCAGGAGAAAGGAAGAAATTACGAGTCATAGAGATAAGTGATATTCATTTGGGACTGTTAATTGACAAAAAACGTTTTAGCAAATATGTTGATAAAATCAATGTACTGAAACCCGATATAATTCTTATTGCCGGAGATTTGATAGATAATTCCACGCGTTCGTTAAATGCTGAACATATTGAAGTAGAAATCAACCGGATGCAAGCGCCGTTAGGAATATATATGTGTTTGGGAAATCATGATTATAGAGGAGGTATAAATGAATGTTCAGCCTTTTTAAAAAAGACAAAAATAAATCTGCTGATTGATAATGCAGTATGTATTGACAACAGTTTTTGGATTATTGGGAGAAAAGATAAAAGTCTTGGATTACGCAAATCAGTGAAGAACCTGACGGCAGAATGCGATCAATCGGAACCAATATTTCTGCTTGACCATCAACCTTTTCATTTGGAAGAAGCCGGGGAAGCCGGAATCGACTTCCAGCTATCCGGACACACGCATAACGGACAAATTTTCCCCGGTAACTTAATTGTAAATAAAATTTATGAAGTTGGGCACGGGTATAAGCGGAAAAAGAATTTACATGTTTATGTATCATCGGGGCTTGGTATCTGGGGACCGCTTTTCCGGATAGGAACCGAATCGGAAATTGCCGTTTTTGACATTCAATTTGATTGATTACGAATATAGGGTTGCCACAAATTTTCTTCGTCCGCTCGAATATCGAAACTCGCAAAGGTAAATTCCCTGCCATGTTCCCAAATTCAACCGGTGATTGGTTATGGGAATCGTAAGCGATGATCCGATAACGGATGATTTAATGTGCGCAGGCATATCGTCCCGTCCTTCATAATTATGCTCGAATTTAGGATAATTTTCCGGAATCCAGTCTGAAAAGAAAGTTTTAAAATCGGAAAGCACAGACGAATCGGCATTTTCATTGATGGTTAATCCTGCGGAGGTATGTTTAATGAATAGGTTCAAGAGACCTGTTTCCGGTAATTCGCCAATTCGGGATAGAATATCCTCAGTTATAAGATGAAAACCATAACGATATTGGGGAAGCGAAAATTCTATTTGGTAAATCATAGACGTTCTATTTTTCAATATATTTGTACGGACAATCTTCTAAGTGGTCGTTAACATAACCGACAGCCTGTAAATGAGCATAACAAATCGTTGTGCCGAAAAATTTGAATCCCCGTTTTTTCATGTCTTTACTTATAGCGTCTGACAAAGGGGTGGAAGCCGGAATTTCACTCAACGATTTCCAATGATTAATAACTAATTGGCCTTCCGGAAGAAAAGATTTTAAATACCGGCAAAAACTGCCGAATTCTTTTTGAACGGCTAAAAAATGCTGCGCATTGGAAATAGTTGCCTGTATTTTGTTCCGGTTGCGGATAATTCCGCTGTCCTGCATCAAACGTTCTATATCCTCCTCCGTCATTCGGGCTACTTTTTCAACATCATAACCTGCAAAAGCATTTTTATATGCTTCGCGTCTTTTGAGGATGGTGATCCAACTTAATCCTGCCTGAGCGCTTTCCAATACCAAAAATTCAAACATTTTTGCATCGTCTGTTGCTTCTCTTCCCCATTCCTCATCATGATATTTGATGTACATAGGATCGGATTTACACCATCCGCAACGGCGGGTCTCTTCCTGATTCATAAAATTATATTGGATTATTTTATTTTTCTTGTCCTGTAAATTCAATTAATTCTATGGGCGCCCCGTTATGTTCAATCATCGCCGCCCTTACGCCGTCTGAAGGCGGATTAGGCTTCGTTATTACATTAAATGCATGATTTGCCAATTCATAATCCAAATCCGCAACTTCAAAAGCAATGTGAGGAACGGTCTGCACAAGTTCAGGAATCGAACTGCCTTCTTCAAATCTCATCCATTCTATACCAAACGGACTTGTCTCAAATCCGGATACAAAAAAATGAAATGGAGGCAAATATCTCTCATTTTCCCTGTGGACATGGGTCGGAATACCTAAATGATGATATTTCCATCCCCATTTTTCAATACATTGAGCTAACTCATGATCTAATCGGATTGTTTTATCGTTATTCATATAAAGATATTTTCGTACAAAAGTACAGAAATTTTGATTAATTTTGGACTGCCTATAGGAGGTCGGTATTGATGCAGATTAAAAATAAAAGAACAGACCGAAATCATAGTTGTGAATATTAACTATTTTCCCCCTTGCACTGCGCTGATTGCAGTCTCGATAACTTCTGTCGATTGCCAATAAGATTGTGTAACCCTGAATGGTTGAATTTGTCATTCACGAAAAAAAACTCCTGCAAAAGGAGTACTATTTTTAGAGATTTTTTGTATCTTTGCCCTATCCGTTTGAAATTTACCTTGTTATTGATTTACACCACTAAATTTAGGCGAAATTTTTCAAACTGCAAAGCGTTGTACAAAATTTATTTACAACGGGAGATTTTTTTATAACTATTTATTTGCGGATTTAAGGCATTAAAAAAACGATGTAAATGCTCGAACAGGAACTTCAATGGGAGAAAAACATTTTTCGCCTCTTAAACGGAAGTGAATCGACTTTTTGGGACAATTTTTTTTGGCTATATTCTTCCAAATGGATATGGGTTCCTTTTTATCTTTGTCTCTTCATTGTTTTTGCATACAAAAAAAAGGGAATGGAAATAGCGCTCATATTCTTGTCGGTAGCTGTCGTCATTCTTTTGTGCGACCAAATTGCTTCCGGATTTTTCAAGCCTGTTTTTCATCGCTTCCGTCCCTCGCATCACCCCGATTTTCAGGATCAGGTAGCAATTGTGAGAGGATATCGAGGGGGACGTTACGGCTTTATTTCCAGTCATGCCGCCAATGCTTTTGGATTTGCTACTTTTCTGGCATTGGTTTTCCGAAATCGTCTTTTTACTTTCGTGATGCTTTTGCATGCTTTGCTGACCGGATATTCGCGGATTTATCTGGGCGTACATTTTATTTCTGATATTGTGGCGGGAAGCTTACTGGGAATCGCAATCGGATATGCGATTTATCTTCTATTCAATCAGGGGAGAATTCATTTTCTTTCTGTGAACAAAGCCGATTTGAAACGACCGCTCTATTCCATACAGCGTGTTTATTTGATCGGTCTTGTTTATCTTTTTATGATTATAATTTTATTATTATTTAGTAGTCAAATCATTAATTTGATCTATGAACCATCTGCATCCTGAAATAATAAATATTTACAAAAAATAATTGGAGAATGGAATTATTTTGCTTAAGTTAGTAGCGTGAATCGGTAATATTTTAGTAATAACAATTTAATATTAATTTAATATAAGAGCCATGAAAACGATAACATTTAACGAGTTGCGTAAAATCAAAGACAAATTGCCTGATGGCAGCATCCGCCGGATTGCCGCAGAGTTGGAACTTCCGGAAGAAACGGTAAGGAACTATTTCGGCGGAGTGAACCAAAGTACAGGAAATGGAGGCGGCATCCATATTGAACCCGGCCCTGATGGCGGCATCGTAATGTTCGATGATCCTATGATTTTGGAGAAGGCGCTTATTATATTAGGCGAAACAGATTACAATGTATCCACCGTTTTCGCAGACGTTTAATTGTAATCAATAAAACAAAGACGAAGTTTACTTCGTCATTTCACCAAAAACAGGAAATGACGAAGTAGATTTTTTTGTAGGAAATTTATTTTTTATTTTTTTAATATTCAAAACCATGGACGATAAATTAGTGACAATAGCTATTCACACTTATCAAAAAGCTTTGATACTCAAAACTATGCTGGAAAATGAAGGAATAGACGTATGCCTTCATAATGTAAATCTGATTCAACCGGTTGTTTCTTCGGGAGTAAGAGTGCGAATCAAAGAGAGTGATTTACCCCGCGCGCTGGAATTTATTGAAAATTCGGAATTGTGGAAGGAAGATATGGAACCGAAAGTCAAAACCGAGCAAACAGCAGAAATTCTGATTCCCATTGATTTTTCGGAATATTCGGTACAAGCTTGCGCTTTAGGTTTTGATTTTGCCAAGGAAATTGAGGCTCATGTAGTGATTCTGCATGCTTTTTTCACTCCTTTTTTCCCAAACTCTATTTCGTTGGGCGATACTTTTGCCTATCAAACAGTTAATGAAGAAGAAACGATCTTGATGCAAAACGAAGCGGAAGAAGAATTGGATAAATTTTCGGCAAATATAAAAGAAAAAATAGAAAAAGGAGAGTGGCCGGATGTTCCGTATTCCGTCATTCTTCGCAACGGTTTGCCCGAAGAAGAAATTCTCAACTACAGTAAAGAGCATAAACCGAATCTCATTGTTATGGGAACTCGCGGGAAAACCCAGAAAGACATCGATCTTATTGGAAGCGTTACCGCCGAAGTGCTGGACAGCGTAAAAACGCCTTTGTTTGCCATTCCCGAAAAAACGCCTTTCAGCCGGTTTTCGGATATAAAGCGCATCGCTTTCGGTACAAGCTTCGAACAAAATGATTTGATCGCTATTGATACCCTTTTCCATATGTTTCAATCGTATTCCATCGAGTATTATTTGTTCCATATTACGCAAAAACACGACGATGCTTGGAGTGAAATTAAACTGGCCGGCATCAAAGAATATTTCGCTAAACAATATCCCCAATTGACCCTTCATTACGATATCATCGACGGAAGTGATTATTTATTGAACGTAGAAAAATTTATTCGCGATCAACAGATCGACGTGATTTCTTTGTGTACTCGCAAACGCAATATTTTTGCTCGTCTGTTTAATCCCAGCATGGCAAGAAAAATGTTATTTCACACAGATACCCCATTGTTAGCTCTTCATTCGTGAAAAAAATGTACCTTTGCAGGGTAATTTTAAAAAAGAGTGAATGAAAAACGAACAAAAAAACATTTCAACGGCGATATTGAACCAACGATTTCGGAGAAGAGATAGCCAAGGGGCTATTTCCATGCCTATTTATTCGGGAGCAGCTTTTGAATTTGATACGGCTGAAGAAATGGAAGAGGCTTTTTTGGGAAAATCGGGGAAACATACTTATTCCAGAATTTCCAATCCGACAGTTGAAGCTTTTGAAGATCGAATTGTGCACATCAGCGGCGCAAAACACGCAATTGCGCTATCTTCTGGGATGGCGGCTATTTCCAATATTTTTATGACGATTGCCTATTCGGGAGCGAATATTGTGACTTCGCCTCATTTATTCGGAAACACTTTTTCTTTGTTTCTCTTTACCTTAGAGGCTTTCGGCGTCAAAGCGAGATTTTGCAACTTATTGGATTTGGAAGAAGTTGCGCGGAATATCGACGATAAAACTTGTGCCGTATTCACGGAAATTATTACGAATCCTCAGATGGAAGCAGCCGATTTACAGGCTTTATCCGAATTGGCGCACAGCAAAAAGACCCCTTTGGTAGTCGACTCTACGGTTGTCCCGTGGCCTGCTTTTGAAGCTCAAAAATGGGGAGTGGATTTAGAGGTGGTATCGAGTACCAAATATATTTCCGGAGGCGCTACCAGCATCGGAGGATTAATACTTGATCATCAACGGTTCGACTGGTCGCATTCGCCTCGATTGGAAAAGTTGGTTCAAATGGCCGGCCCCAAAGCTTTTACGGTTAAACTCCGGAATGAAATAGCGCGGAACATGGGCGCTTATATGTCTCCTTATACCGCTTATCTACAAAGTTTGGGTTTGGAAACGATGGATTTACGTTTCAAAAAAGCATCGAATACCTGCAAACAACTGGCGGAGTTTCTGCAAACGCTTTCTCCTGTCAAAAAGGTCTATTATACGGGATTAAAAGGGAATCCCTTTTATGCAGTCAGTTACAAACAATTTGGGGAATACCCGGGCGCGATGTTGACTTTTACCTTGGAAGATCAGGCGCATTGCTTCGCTTTTATGAACCGATTGCAGATTATTCGCCGCGCAACCAACTTGTTTGACAATAAATCGCTCATCATTCATCCGCTTTCTACTATTTACGGAACCCTCAACGACGAATATAAACGAATGGTCAGCGTTCCTGCCAACCTATTACGCCTCTCGGCAGGATTGGAAGACCTGAACGACTTGAAAAACGATATTCTCCAAGCGCTTCAACTAATGTGAGAAGGGCGGAATTTGCGTGGATAATTGCCTGCCGCTTTTTCCAGTTTCATTTGCATAAAATCGACTAAATGAGCGGGTTCCAAAACTTGTAGGCCATCGGCAAATCCGAAAAGTTCGCGTTGCAATTCCGGATTGAGAACGACCTCAATTTCAAAAACGACGCTTCCATCCTCTAAACGTTCGATCAATTGTTGACTTCTATGGAGGGGTTTGGTGTGGATGTAGGGTGCATCATTGCGGCTTGCGCGGAAGCGGACTTTTTCTGTTGGAGAATGAAGTCCTTTAGTGACTCCTACCAAATCGTCGAAAAAAGTAGCTGGATCAAAAAAAGTATTTTCAAGAAACGGTTCTTTTTCGGCCGTTTCCAATTGGCAGATGCGATCCAATGCCAGATTTCGTAAGGATCGATCTTTCTTCATTACTCCAAAAACGAACCAACGATTGCGGTACTCTTTCAGTAAATAAGGATAAAAAAGGAACGAATTAGCCGAACGGGCTTTGAACGAACGATACTTCAGCAACAAAGTCTGCTTGTGGGTAATCGCCTGATAAATTGCATCCAGATGTTCCAAACCTTTCAAACTTTCATTTTTTTCAAAATCAATTACAGGAACGGTTTTCTGTTTGACTGAAGCCACATGATCTTCCAAGCGGCTCACAATATCGGTCATTCCGGAGAAATAAGAAAAACTTTTGAATTGCCTCAATACTTCGACCGCTTCCGACATTACGCGCAAATCCTGCTCGGTCAACGGCGTGTGGGTAATGCTGTAATCCGGATCGTCATACCTGTAATATTTATTGTCATAAACGGAAATCGGTGCGTTGTAACCCAATTTTTCACTGCGCATGATCTGGATATCCATTTGGATGGCGCGTTTACTGATGCCTTTATCGATTCCTTCGTATTCATACAAGGCGTCGGAACAAGCGTCCATCAAGTCTTCCAACGTCCATTGGCGATAGCGGTTGCGTAGACAAGCATCAATTGTTTTGTAGCGGATTAACGCATTTCTATTCGCAGGCATAAAAATATTTATTTGTAAATCAAATAATTATTGAAAATTTACAACAAAGATAAAAAATATTTTTCATTGCGCAAAAAGATTGCGCAGTCGGTTATTTATCTTTGCAATGTCAAACGATAAAAACAAAAAATCATGAAATTTAATGTCAACAAAGAAAAAAATCAGGTTCGGAATTACGAGAATGCACCGGCCCATCCATTGTCTCCAGAGTGGAATTTATATACTTCTGTGGTTACCTCTTCTTTGAGCGATAAATTTTATGAAAGCGCTTCAGACCGAATAGAAAAATTACGCAGGTTAATTCAAGAAAACGATACGCAGTGGGTAGCTCGTTTAGCAATTTATGCTCGCGAACAAATGAATCTTCGCTCGATTCCTTTGGTATTGGTGGCCGAATTGACGAAAATACATTCAGGGGATGCATTGGTGAGCCGAACGATCACAAGAATTATACAACGCGCGGATGAAATTACGGAATTGTTGGCTTACTACCAGCTGTCGAACGAGCGGAAGGGAACAAAAAAGCTCAACCGTTTATCGAAACAGTTACAAGCCGGTTTACAAAATGCGTTCAATAAATTTGACGAATATCAATTTGCTAAATACAACCGAGAAGGGGAGATAAAGTTGAAAGACGCTTTGTTTTTGGTTCACCCGAAAGCAAAAGATGAAGAGCAACAATCCATTTTCAACAAAATAGCTACCGACTCTTTGCAAACGCCCTATACGTGGGAAACCGAATTGTCGGCTTTAGGACAAAACAAGTTTGAATCGGAAGAAGCGAAAAAAGCGGCTTTCACTCAAAAATGGGAAGAACTAATTGAAAGCGGAAAAGTGGGCTATATGGCTTTGTTGCGGAATTTGCGCAACCTATTGGAAGCGGAAGTTTCTTTGAATCATATCCATCGCGTTTGCGAAACAGTAAGTTCCAAAGAAAAAGTACGTACATCCAAGCAATTGCCTTTCCGCTTTCTGGCAGCATACCGGGAATTATCGAAAATTAATTCCGGTTATGCTTCCCAAGTAATGAATGCGTTGGAAGAAGCCGTAAAAATTTCGGCCGAAAATATAAACGGTTTTGATGAATCGACCAAAGTAGTGGTTGCCTGTGATGTTTCGGGTTCCATGCAGCGTCCGATTTCTCCCAAAAGCAAAGTGATGAACTACGACATCGGATTGATGTTGGGCATGTTGTTGAAATCCCGCTGTAAGAATGTCGTTTCCGGCCTATTCGGAGATACTTGGAAAATCGTCAATCTCCCGAATAACGGAATCTTATCGAATGTGGACGCTTTTTACAAACGAGAAGGCGAAGTCGGATATTCTACAAACGGATACTTGGTAATCCAAGACTTAATTGACAGAAAAAAGGAAATGGATAAAATCATGCTCTTTACCGATTGTCAATTGTGGAACAGCAAGGGAGGAAATATCCAATTGAAAGAGGTCTGGAAAAAATATAAAACGATTGCCCCGAAGGCCAAATTGTATTTGTTCGATTTAGCCGGATATGGGCAGACTCCATTGGATATTACAAACGATGATGTGTATCTGATTGCCGGATGGTCGGATAAGATATTCAATATTTTATCGGCTATAGAGAACGGAAGCGACGCTTTAAAAGAGATTAAAGCGATAGAAATATAAATAGAAAAAGAAGCAAGCGCCGTAGATAAGGGTTACTTCGGAATATTACTCCCCAGGCCGCAGGTTCAATTCCTGCCATCGCAAGATGTAGCTCAGCAGGTTAGAGCAGGATATGTCTCTTGTCGCTTTTTGCCTTGCTTTTTCAGAAATAGAGTGAGCGCCGTAAATAAGAGTTACTTCGGTAGAGCAGAACTTAGGTTTGTGTCGAAGGTTCAATTCCTTCCATCGTAAGATGTAGCTCAGTTAAACAGTCTCTTGTTGTTTTTTGCCTCGCTTTTTAAAATACATAAGATGCCGTATAGAATTATAATTTGAAAATAAAACAGAATGTCGTAGAAAAGGGATACTTCGGTAACCATTTTAGGGGAGGAATAGTGAGGTCGTAAAATCGGCGAGACTATCCGGTTCGATTCCGGTATACCATGCCCTGTTTCTCTTTTCGCCTGTTACTTCTGTTTTTATACATGAGATGCCGTAATGAAGGGTTCCTTCGCAAGTGGTCTCCGCCGGTTCGAATCCGGTCAAAAGTTCCTTCATGCTTGTCGCTCTCATTTTTTACAATAATTAATTACAAATCACTATGCAAAAAGTTATTTCAACGGAACGACTGCCTATCAAAATATGGTTGGATGAGGCAGAAGAAGGTTCCATCAAGCAAGCGAAAAATCTGGCCAATCTGCCTTTTGCCTTCAAACATATATGTTTAATGCCCGATACGCATGAAGGGTACGGGATGCCTATCGGCGGAGTTTTGGCAACACGAGGAGTAATTATTCCCAATGCTGTGGGCGTGGACATCGGTTGCGGCATGTGCGCCGTAAAAACAAACATTCCGGCAGAAACCGTATCCAAAGAACAATTGAAGCAAATCATGAGCGGTATCCGCGAGCAGATTCCTTTGGGTTTTGACCATCACAAGGAACGTCAAGACGAAAGTTTAATGCCGCAAGATTTTAATTTGGAAGAGCTTCCGGTAGTAAAAAATCAATATTTAGCGGCATTGAAACAAATCGGCACATTGGGCGGAGGCAATCATTTTATTGAATTGCAACGCTGCGGGGAAGGATATTTATGGATCATGATTCATTCGGGAAGCCGTAACTTGGGCAAGCAAGTGGCCGATTATTACAATCGTATGGCTAAAAAACTGAATGAACGTTGGTTTTCGTCTGTTTCTCTCCAAGCGGATTTGGCATTTTTGCCATTTAAAACCGATGAAGCCCTGCATTATTACAAAGAAATGCGTTATTGCATCGAATTTGCATTTGCCAATCGAAAATTGATGACGCAACGGATTCAACAAGTTGTTTCGACTGTATTACAATCTGTTGCATACGAACCCATTATTAATATCGCTCATAATTATGCCGCATGGGAGGAACATTTTGGCGAAAAAGTAGTGGTTCATCGCAAAGGGGCAACGTCCGCCAAAGCCGGAGAAACCGGGATTATTCCGGGTTCACAGGGAACTAAATCCTATATTGTGGAAGGTTTGGGAAATCCTGAAAGTTTTATGAGCTGTTCGCATGGCGCGGGGCGGGTAATGAGTCGTTCCGCTGCCGTTCGCAACTTGGATTTGGGGGCTGAAATACGCAAATTAGACGATTTGGGCATTATTCACTCCATTCGCGGAAAATCGGATTTGGAGGAAGCAACATCGGCATACAAAGATATTTTGCAAGTCATAGCGTTTCAATCGGATTTAGTGAAGATAAAAGTAGAACTGAGTCCGCTTGCGGTGATTAAGGGATAAGTATTTAATTTTGTGAAATTAAGGACAATTCAATGTTTCAGAAAATACAAAAGTAATTACATTCCGCAAAATTATCGTTTTTTTCACCTCCAACCATACGGCACGCAAATAATTTTTCGTTTTAAATGGAAAATACTAACTTTGTAAGATAAAAATAATGTCATGATCAATTTCAATAGCAATAGTCTTTTTAGCACAATTCCTCCAGTTACTCGTAATATATTGATAATCAATTTTGCAGTTTGGTTGTTGTGTTATTTATGCGGACAAATGGTGAATATTTTAGGTTTGCATTATTTATGCGGACAAATGGCGAATATTTTAGGTTTGCATTATTTCCAGTCTAAAGGATTCTATCTCTATCAGTTTATTACATACATGTTCACGCATGAATCATTTAGTCATTTGTTTTTCAACATGTTTGCCTTATTTATGTTTGGCGGCGTGGTCGAAAGAATTTGGGGACCGCAGCGTTATCTTAGTTACTATTTGATTACCGGCATTGGCGCAGGACTTATCCAAATGCTGGTGTCCTATATTCAGGTTCGAACCTATATAAATCGTTTCGAGATGGACGGCCTTTTAAGTCCGTCGCAATTAACCTATTTGTACAACAGTATTCCTGTGACGATTGGGGCGTCCGGAGCGATCTTCGGCTTATTACTGGCTTTCGGCATGTTGTTTCCAAATGCTCCCATTTATTTCATGTTGATTCCAATCCCAATAAAAGCAAAATATTTTGTTGCCGGATACGGCCTGATCGAATTCTTTTTTGGCATATCCAACCGAACAGGCGACAATGTCGCTCATTTTGCTCACTTGGGAGGTATGCTGTTCGGCATCATAATGATACTTTACTGGAGAAAAAGGGGGACAAACAATGGCAGGAATAATTTCTAATATCGAGCATTTTTTCAAGCAAAAATCCATATTATCGTATTTGATAATCATTAATCTTTTCGTATTTTTTCTTCTGAAAATATTGGAAGGAATTTGCAGGCTGTGTGATTTAGATTCCATCGATCCTCTTGCAATTTTTGCTGTTCCGGCTTCTTTTGACCGGCTCTTCCTTCACCCATGGACGCTTCTTACCTATATGTTTACCCATCTGGGATTTTGGCACATTTTATTTAATTTATTGTGGCTTTACTGGTTTGGTCAACTTTTTGTTCAATTTTTCAGCCCCAGGCAATTAGGAGGATTGTACTTGTTGGGAGGGTTCGCCGGCGGATTGTTATTCGTTTTGTCATACAATTTATTTCCTCATCTCTTGAAAGTGAACGATACCGCTTATTTGATCGGCGCTTCGGCTTCTGTTATGGCGATTGTTTTTGCGACCGCTTTTTTCAACAAAGATTTTGAAATAAACGTTCTGTTTTTGGGCAATATTAAACTGATTTACATTGCGCTTTTTCTCTTGTTGTTGGATTTTATCTCGATTCGGGAAAATTCGGGCGGACATATTGCGCATATTGGCGGCGCCTTGATGGGATACGGATTTGCTAAATCGTATCGCAAAGGAAAGGATTTAACCGCTTGGATCAATGCGGCCATAGACTGGATCGTCAATTTTTTTACCCAAAAGCGCAAGAAAAAACGAATCAAAATGGTTTACAAACGTCCCGAAACGGATTACGAATACAATAAACGACGAAGCGAGCAACAGGCAGAAATAGACCGCATCTTGGACAAAATAAAAAAATCGGGTTATAACAGTTTGTCTGATAACGAAAAGAAAACATTGTTTAACGCTAACAAATAAAAAAATGCGCAAATTAAGAAAATATCTTCGGCGATTATTGATTAGCATTGCCTATATGGGTCTAATTGTTTTGCTTATTTCGTCTTTTTCCAATCGGGTTTCCCCTTTGACCAATATATACTTGCCTTATTTGGGTCTGTTTTTTCCTATTATTCTGGCGTTTAATCTACTGTTTTTTCTTCTTTGGCTGATTACGGGACAATGGAAACAAGTAGGGGTTACGCTTTTGGTCTTTGTGATTTGCGGGGGAGCTATCAGCGCTTATTTTCCGTTGCACAGGCGAACGAAAAACGTTCCTGAAGATTGCATAAAAATATTGACATACAATGTGATGCGATTCGATTATTTGAAAAAGCACACATCAGACAGCCCCAATCCTATTGTGCAATATGTGATCGATCAAGATCCGGATATTGTTTGTTTTCAGGAATTTGCCGTGTCTACTTCCAGCAAGAGGCAACTAACGTTCTCCGACTTGCAGACTGCTTTCAACCGTTTGCCTTATTGCCGGATCGATACCTTGCAGTTTCCTTATTCCTCGCAAGTTTTTGGACTGGCTATTTTTTCCAAATTTCCCATTTTATCGCTGCACTCTCTCCCGATCAAGAGCAATTTCAATGGCTCTTTTATAGCCGAATTGGATATTCGCGGGCGAAAAGTTTGTTTGATCAATAATCATTTAGAATCCAATAAAATTTCCGCAGACGAACGAACCGATTATTACAACCTAACTAAAGATCCCGATACGCAAAAATTGGAAACATTTACGCACTTTATGTTTCAGCGGTTAACTCCTGCATTTCGAATTCGGGCGAAGCAAGGAGAGTTAATTTCATCGGTTATTCGCGAAAATACCCATCCTTATGTTATTGTATGCGGCGATTTCAACGATACGCCTTTATCGTATGCTCGTTATAAAATAAAAGGAGATTTGAAAGACGCTTTTGTGGAGAGTGGTTCCGGCATGGGAATCACATTTAACCGGCACCGTTTTCTATTCCGAATTGATTATATTCTGCATAGCAAAAATATCAAAGCGTACAACTGTACCGTAGGCCGTTTGAAAAATTCCGATCATTATCCGGTGTGGACTTATCTGCAATTTCAGGAATGAACGGATGCTATTCCTCGCAAAAAACAGATTATAAATTCATTTATAGGAAATTCACGGCCCTTACTGTTCAAGCAGCCAGTTACAGAAGAATGGCAAGAACCTTTGGAACTTATGGGTTAAATTTGGCCCCCGCTTGATTTAGGATATACGGCAGAATAGTCAGTGATGATCCCCACGGCCGTTTCGCGAATATCTCCGCCAAAAGGCGGATTTTTTTTAGCCAAACGGATTTCAATGGATTGGATTTGAGGAAAATCGTTATGAAGTCGTTGAAGAATTCTGCCGGCTACATGTTCGATCAGGTGGGAAGGAATGGTCATCTCCTGTTTAATAATCTCATATACAAATGCATAATGGATCGTATCGTTTAAATTGTCGGTACGCATGGCTTCCCGAAAATCGAAGTAAATCTTCAAATCGACCGTATAAGTATTGCCGACTTTTCTTTCCTGCTCCATTACTCCATGGTAAGCATAGAAATTCATCTCTTTGAGTTCGATGTATTGCATAAATTTGCACAAAAATACGATTTATACTTCATATAATTGCAAAATAATTGGATTTCCAACAAACAAATTGTATTTTTGTAGTGTTAAAAAAAACCATGAATTTGATGAAAAACAAAGAAACCGTTTCTCTCGGAGGGGCTCATAACGCTTTGGCTCCGGGTACCGTCGTAAAAGGAAATATCATTGCCGAAGAAGATCTGCGTATTGATGGCAAAGTAGAAGGAATTATCGAATCTGCAGGAAAAGTAGTTATCGGCCCACAAGCGGAAATCAAAGGAGATATCCATTGTACCAATGTCGATATTATGGGGAAAGTAATTGGCAATCTGATCATAAAAGATACGCTCAGTTTGAAAGCGTCCGCCAATTTTAGCGGAGACGCGGCTACTGTCAAACTGGAAATAGAACCGGGCGCTATTTTCAATGGCGCTTGCAAGATGGGCGGCGTTTAGCTTTTTCGATTGCTTTCTGCGATCAGTTGGCGTATCTTGCCGTTTAATTCTTCCGCTTTCATTAACTCATTAATGGTGAGATGCATGCGGTACTTCCAATAATGCCGTGGATGAGAAGGAATATTGATCCTTTCGGCTTCGATATCGGAATGGCGTAAACGGCCGTCCATCGACAACCAGTCTTGAAACGGCACGATCGTCAACATGGAGGGAGCCAATAAATGATTGCGGATGATTGCTTCGCAGAGTTCGGGCGTACAATCCAAAGGCGCTACTCCTTCCTTCTTCAAGACTTTGTTGTAATATCCCTGCGTTTTTTTAGAATCTTCTTTCCACCAAGCGCGAAGAGGATGCATATCATGCGTAGAAGTGGTACAAACAGAGAGGTAAGGGAGGGTGCGCAGATTCGTAAATTCCGTGTTGGGCGTTTTAGGCATTCGTTCGATTTCGAGACTGAGAATTTGTAATTTATTCATTACTTCCTGAACGGAGGCGGGAATCATCCCTAAATCTTCTCCGCAAACCAGCATATCGGTGGAATTGATCAAAGGGGTCAAGTGTTTGATAGCCTCCTTTTTCCAAAAGTCGTTGTGACGCTGGTAGAAATAGTTCCAGTACAAATATTCGAAAGCGTATTTCCCCGAAGCATCCAATTCTTGATAAACGTAAGAAGAGGAAGCGGAAATACGGGGATGATAGTAGGCAGACTTGTCGGCGTCTTCAATAAACAAAACCTCGTTGCAAATGGCAAAAAGCCCCGTTTGGATGCATTGACTCTTTGCGTCTGTTTTCTCCAAAAAATGATTTCGGATTTTTTGCTGGGTATCGAATTCTTGTTTCAATACAAAATGTTCTGCGTTTAGACCGTCCAAATAGACTTGCTTCACTTCCGGGACGTATTCTCCAAACAGTTCCGGCAAAAATTTTTCGTGAATGTGCGCGCGCGTGAATATTTCTCTTCTGAATTTTAAACCCGAATTTTCAATTTCTTCGACGGAAAAGGGTAAAGAAGGACTGAAGTAACCCAACAAACCTTCTACCGAACTTTCCGGAATTTGCCAGATACGGAAAAACCCCAAAATATGATCGATGCGGTAAGCGTCGAAATAATCGCTTATCTTAAGGAAGCGTTTTTTCCACCAACGGTAATGATCGTTGTCCATCACCTCCCAATTATAAGTTGGAAAACCCCAATTTTGGCCGGTAATGGAAAAATCGTCGGGCGGAGCGCCGGCTTGGAAATGGATGTTGAAATAAGAAGGTTCGGTCCATGCTTCGATGCTTTCGCGGCTGATGCCTATGGGAACGTCTCCTTTCAATACGACTCCGTGATGATACGCATAATTGCGCGCCTGAGTCAATTGTTGATGAGCATGGAATTGCAAGTAATAATAAATGGCAATGTTGGGATATTCTGCCGAATCGGGACTGCAAAGTTGTTCGATGCTTGACCGGTTGTACACGGCATATTCTTTCCATAGGCGAAAATCGGGAGTATGGCGCTGATCTCTCAAATAAGAATAAGCGGCATAAGGGATCAACCATTCTTTGTTTTCTTCAAAGAAATCGGCAAATTTCGATGAGGCCAACAGTTCTTTTCCTTCCTGCTGGAAGATTTCGTGAAAAAAAGCCCATTTGAAACAATCGACTTGTTCGTAATCGACCGATGGCAAATCGTTCAATTCCTTTTGTTTTGCTTTGAAAAAAGCGTCTCGACCGGGTTCTTTCAGAACACCCATAGCTTCCAAATTGAGATAAAGCGGATGCAAAGCATAGATCGAAATTGCATTGTAAGGATAGGAATCCATCCACGAATGATTCATGGTCGTATCATTGACGGGAAGTACCTGAATCAGCCGTTGATCGGTCAACTTCACCCAATCAATCATTCGAAGCAAATCGCCGAAATCGCCAATGCCGAAACTGTTTTCTGTTTTTAGCGAAAAAACAGGAATCGCGATTCCTGCGCATTTCCATTCCGGTTTTTCGTCTCTGAAAAGCAAACCCGAAACGATTCCCGTTTCATTTTCTTTCAGATAAGGAACATTCAAGTTGCGGTTTTCTCCTTTTTCCCAACGGACAATGGATTTATCTTCATTGTTGATAATACAGAATTTATATTCAATGGGATAGTGCACTTGGTCGGAATTGAATTGTACCTGCCATTCGGGAAATTTTTCACATCCCATCACCAAAATTTTCGAGCGGTCCCAATTGCCTATTTCTTCCTGATTGCCCAAAAGTGCGAGACTTTCGTTTTTGGCGACAGAGGGAGCTAAGGCTTTGAGCAAGATTTTTCGTTTGGACTTTACCACCCGTTCGAATTTATCGCAAGGATGCGCATGCCAACTTTTGATAAATGCCGAAGAATAAAAAGCCATATTTTGCGGGCGGTTTTGCCAATAATCCAGCAAATAGTACGATTGGAGCGTATTCGTGATAATCACCCGGTGGTTTTTGTTCCATTCTTCGAAAACCAAATTATTATTGGATTTTAGAAAATACCGGTATTCGATAAGAATTGCTTGGTCAGGCAAATCCAGCTCTAATGTCCAATTCCCATCGTATGTATAAAGCATTTCTTTTGCCTCCTCCGTCTTCCAATTTCCCAATTCAGGAATAGAACCAATAATAAACAAAGATTGTCCCCATAGGGTATAAAAATTGATATTAAAACTGATTATCATACTATTTTACTTTTGTTTCTGTAAGCTTTTATTTGATCATAAGTTGCAACGTCGAGATTTGCAAACCTTGCTTAATCTTTACTATATAAATACCGGCAGGCAAACAGGCCGGAAACTGGTTGTGAGCGGTTTCAACTCGTTTTTGCAAAACCAATTGTCCGGAAAGCGCATAAAACGACACTTCCGCCATATTCGTATTTTCTCCCAAAAACAAATTCAGCATCGCACCCGCCTCCACAGGATTAGGATAAATAACCGCTGCTTGTTGATATATATCCGACGGTAAAGCCAACTGGCTTTCCTGAGGCATAAAATAAAAGGATATCAAACGATTATTTTCCGTAATATTTGTAATGGGTTTTCCCAATTTTTCTCCCGTCCAGAGAAAGGCGGAAGGAGTTGTTTCGTCTGTAAAATCGCATCTCGATACAATGCCTGTTATCGGAAAAGTGCAAAAACTGGTATTGATAGCGCCGTACGAAGCGAGCGTTCCTGTCGGCTCGCTGAAATTCGAAGCCGCACAAACCGGATAAAGGCCTTGTGGATGTCCTACATTCACGGTATTTTCGGCAAAACGTTGTGCGTTGTAATTGACATGATAAATCAGCAAGCCCGTCCCGGGAATTTTTCCGTCAAATCCTACCTTTTGTCGGTTTTCCAAAACGTAATATTCATTGGGATTTTGTGTTTTGATAATGTAAGCAAACGGCGTTTCTGCCGAGTTAGGCATATCTTTTACCACTTGGGGCGAAGACAATTCAATCGGATTCACCCATCCAAAGATGATTTTTTGAAACATGTTGATGTGCGCAGGCGTAGCCCCGTTGTTATTCCAGTTTCCGTCCCCCATCAAGTCCCAGCTTCCCGTGCCGTAAAATAAGCCTCCGCTTTCCTCTCCGTCGGTATCGTAGTAGTCCGGCGCTCCGAAAACATGGCACAATTCGTGGCAAATGACCCCGCTGTACGTAATATTTGCTCCTGTACGTCCTCTTAATTCCGAAGAACAAGAATAGGTAGCCAATCGTTTATTTTTAAAGATCAGCGACGGCCAGTATCCCGACATGTGCGACCAGATGCAATTGTCTCCCCCGCCGGATTCTTCGCCATATCCTGCAAAAATGAAATGAAAGGCATCAATGTATCCGTCGCCGTCGTTATCGTAATCTTCCGGACGCACGTTTGGATCGTTGAAAGCAAAAGCAGCCGCCTCTTTGGCTAATTCGGCCACATTGGCGTCTATCGCATTCGCTCCTTTGTTTTCCCCATAGTAAACCGTATTGCGGCGTGCCGTATAAGGCCCTACTACCGTAACGATCATGTCGACCAGTCCATACGAATTTTCCCGATAAAAGTCTCTAACGCTCCCTTGCTGCGCACCTTTCACGTAACCAATTTGGTTCATTAACTGGGCAAAATCGTTGTTTGTATAGGTAAAAGCTCGGTCTGGAAACTGAATTAACGCGCAAATAACCTTAGTGGTTCCAATAGCGGCATTGGAGGCAAACAAAGGAACATGGTCAGGGGGTGCAACAGCCCTCAATTGTTGTAAAATTTCTTTTTGACCTTCGCTAAAATGAAGATTCTTGGGAATGGTTTTTAACCACTGGGCCGTCTGATCCGAACGCAATCCCACATTTTGAGCAATTGTAGAGGAAGGCACCATATCTCCCTGCTCATTGCTTGCGGCATATACGATGAATTTGTTCTCATCGTATAAAAGCGAATAACCATCTTCCGATTCCATCCACTTCATTCGTTCATCGCCTCGCATTTTTACTGTAATTTCTTCTCCATCAGGTTGTTCTATTTGGATAAAGTATGGGTAGGCAGGTACGGAAAATACTTTATGCAAAGCAAAGAAGGAAAAAAACGTTATAATCAAATATGTTTTAGTTGTAGTAGTCATCATAAATATAATTAAGTCAATACAAAAGTATATTTTATTTTGCAAATATCATAATTTTTTGTACTTTTGTCATCTCAAATTCATGGGCTTGACTGGTTTTGACAGCGGGTAGAAGTGGTTTGTAAGCATGCAGTGCGTCGTTGTTCGGCACTTTAATCTCGAATGATAAAAATTAATTGGCGAAAAATCTTACGCTCTCGCTGCTTGATCGAAGCATAGTAGATGGAAGCTTTATTCCGGTTCAAGGAATCGGAACGAGACGTCGCCCGGAAGCTCTGGCTTCGAGGCAATCCGAAACGGCGGCGCAGCAATATCGAAGATAGTTTGAAGTAATTCCCGGACTTCAAGCGAAACAAAGGGAATAAGCTCAATAAGGGGTAGCCTTAGTCTTGTATTGAGTCGAAAATAAAATGAGGATAAGCATGTAGAAAGCAAATTAGTTCCTCGTTTGGACGAGGGTTCGAATCCCTCCAGGTCCACGATAAGCATTGATTATCAGTACTTTGTAAAATTAACGCCCGACTTTGCATTTTGAAATGGAGAGGGGGGCGTTTTCTTGTTTTGCTAATTAATAAAATTGATCGATAATCCTAATTTAATCATGGGGGGGTTGACCGGATAATTGGGTAAGGAAAAATAGTCCGGAGGACTGATCATTTTGGCTCCGGCATTGTAATATTCGACAAAAAAGCGGGTTTGTTTCAAATGGCAATTCAAGAAAGCGCTGATCAAGGGATAGTTCCCTACTTTTGTTTCTTGCTGCAATTTAAACTGCTGGAGGGCCGGCTCGTACGACGGCGCATAATATCGGGTCCAATAATGGACGTTGCCTCCCATTTGAATCGTTAATACTTTAGCTATTTTGAATTGGATGTACAGGTTGGTATAGGCCGCAAAATCCGGTAGAGGAATAACGTCCTGATTGCTGGAGGTTTGATACACTAATTGGTTGTCCCAATGGAGCGCTTTGAATTTGAAATTTTGATCGAGACGAGCGGCCAGAATCTGAATATTCCCATCGTGTTGCTGAGGAATTCCTTTTTCGTCGAAATAGATGTAGTAGGTTACGTTTTCGACGCCCAAATGAAATTGGGTTTGCGTGTGCGGAATATTCACAGCGCCCCCAATGAACACTTTTTTTACTTTACTGAAATCGTTGTCCCACCAGAAATACCGGCTTCGATAATGATTTTCGTAATAAGTAGGAGCCAAGTTTTTAATGGATGCGCTCGCACGAATCGAAGCGGTATCGCCCCAGATTGGAATCCGCGTTTCGATGCTTCCCGAAAGATTCAAATCGCCCAGATTGTATCCCAATAAGCCAAAACTGCCTTGTGCATTGTAGCGGAAATATTTTCCTATCCGGTTGTCCAATTCGCCGCCTATGTAAGTGGCCGATTGGTTCGCCGACTGATTGGCCGGAAGGCTATCCATCAAAGTGAAATTACGGATATCTTGAGTCAGGAAAGCGGTTAAGTCGAATTTAGCCCACTCGCTGAATCCTTCTCGGAGCGACAGCGCTGCCGTATTGCTCAACGACCAATAAGAAGTAGAATCATTAACCGATGTGCTGTCGTTTGGCATAAAATCGACATTGTTGGCATAATAAGCGGCTAACAATTGGGGACTGGCCGTATAAAAATTCTTTTTCCGGTCTTTATAATTCAACGTATAAATGAAGCTGGCCACCGGAATAAACTGTTTAGCCGCCTGAAGGGTGTCCTCTTTGCTTTCCATTTCCCGTTCGAATCCAAGATTGTAACGATAATTAGCATAAAACTGTTTTCCTTTCAAATGGTTCCATGTATCGCTCAATTGAGTGGGAATTTCGCGACTGTTGATGTTCCGGCTGTCCATATATTCGGGATGAGAAATATACTCGGGATCGGTGATTCCTCCGTTTTCAGCATTGGTATAGTCGGAAGGCTGAAAGAATACATGCAGTTGATGATGATCGGAAAGATAATTTCCAAAAAAAATCCAATCCAAATGTTTGGCAGACTGAGAATTATAAGAACCGCGCGCATAGAGGTAATCCACGCCGAATCCGAAATTCAATTTTTTCCCCGCATTGATTGCCAAAAGCGCCTGAAAACGTTCTTCCCGTACCTGCTGGCCGCCCGCCCTCTGATAGGAAAGAACGCTATACGGAATTTTAGTGTTGATAAAATCGAACCGGTCGGGGGTTTTCAGATAAGCGTCGTAACCATCAAGAAACATGAACTCTGAACGATCTTTTCGTTCAAAAAAAACGCGCGATTCGCCCGGCAGTCCCAGATTACCCAGGTAAGCCATTGCGATTCCTTGTCCTTCTACATTGGTACGATGAAAATAATCGGTTAAAAAGGTGTCGGGACGAACAGGAATTATCTCTCCCGTTCGTTCGGTAATGTGCCAAAAGTTAATAGATTGGGTCGTGTCGATTTTCGCGGCAGAAGCTTGCACATGTTTGCGAGCAAAACTTAACGTCGAATCTCTCTCCAACTCATTTTCCATCAGTAAACTATCCGGCATCAATAAACTGTCTGGTATAATCAGGCTATCCGGCATCAACAGCAAACTATCGGTAGATGTCACGGTCAATGAATCCGAAGATTCCTCCTCTTTCGTATTTTGTCCGGAAAAATGTATCGGACAAAATAAAAAAAGGAAAAAAACGATTGCAAAAGGATTTCGTACCAAGTCTACAACAAGGGTAAAAAATGTTTTTTTACTCTTTGTGCCTTGTCTTTCCTTTTTCATATCGTTTGTTTGTTATTTATTGTCTACTTCTTTAATCAATTCCATTCCTTGCAAAATGGCTTGTTCGTTCATAGGCAAAAGTTTGTGGTGGCGTTCAGGAAGCGATTTTTTCAGACCGGCCATGACGCTTTCCATTTTTACCATGGGAACTATTTTCAACATACCGCCCAATACAATCATGTTGAACGCTTTGGCATTTCCTTCCTGCGCGGCTGTATTCATAGCGTCGATTTCAAAAATCCGGATATCTTTTCGCGACGGTTTATGCGTAATTCCGTAACCGTCGTAAATCAAGATTCCGCCTGTTTTGACCGAATGTTCAAACTTTTCCAAAGAAGGTTGATTCAGGATGATCGCTATATCGTATTCGTTCAATACCGGCGAAGAGATGCGTTCGTCGCTCAAAATTACCGTGACATTGGCCGTGCCTCCGCGTTGTTCCGGCCCGTATGAAGGAAACCAGCTGACCTCTTTTCCTTCCATCAAACCTGAATAAGCCAGTATTTTTCCCATCGAAAGAACGCCTTGTCCTCCAAATCCTGCTATAATTATTTCGTACTGCATATTATTTCATTAAACGATCCGACATTAATTGTTTGATTTATCTTTCAAGACGCCCAAGGGGAATAAGGGTACCATGTTTTTTATCATCCATTTGTTGGCCTGGTCGGGCGTCATTTTCCAACCGGATGGACAAGTGGAAACAAACTCTATGACCGAAGTTCCTTTGCCGGCCATCGCGTTTTCGAACGCTTTCCGAAGCATCCTTTTTGATTTTTTCACGGCGGCAGCCGTGTGAACCGTTTCGCGCGAGATCAGGCAAGTTCCTTCCAGTTGCGCCAACAAGTCGGATATCTTTAGCGGATAACCGTTCAGTTTTACGTCGCGCCCATAAGGACAAGTAGATGTGGGCATCTCAACCAAGGTAGTAGGCGCCATCTGGCCGCCGGTCATCCCATAAATGGCATTGTTGATAAAAATAATCACAATATTTTCTCCCCGATTGCAAGCGTGAATGGTTTCGGCTGTCCCAATCGCCGCTAAATCGCCGTCGCCTTGGTAGGTGAAGACCATTTTGTCGGGGTTTAATCTTTTTGCTGCAGTAGCGACAGCCGGAGCACGGCCGTGAGCGGCTTCTATCCAGTCGATGTCTAAGTAGTTGTAAGCAAAAACGGCGCAACCCACCGGAGCGACTCCAATGGTCTTCTCGGCCAGCCCCATTTCGTCAATTACTTCGGCCACTAATTGATGTACTACTCCATGACTGCATCCCGGACAATAGTGCATCGGGCAATCGTTCATTAAGCGAGGCTTCGCATATACCTGATTTTCGGGTTTTATTAGCTGATCTTGATCCATAAGAATGATAATGATAGAGAAAACAAAAGCGACGGAGATGTTGTGTCATTTTTCTTTGTTTCCTTGGATTAATTTTTTTAATTGTTCAAATACTTCCTGCGGCGTTGGGACGATTCCGCCCAAACGTCCGAAATGTTCAACCGGAACTTTACATTCTACGGCTAATTTAACGTCTTCTATCATTTGGCCGGCATTTAATTCGACGGTCAAAATGCCTTGGACTTTATTTTGATAAGCGTTTAATTCTTTTTTGGGGAAAGGCCACAGCGTAATCGGACGGAAAAGTCCAACTTTGATTCCTTCTTTGCGGACGATTTCTACCGCTTTCTGGCTGATTCTGGCTGCGGAGCCAAAAGCTACAATCAGGTATTCGGCATCTTCGCAAAACAATTCTTCGTACAAGACTTCGTTTTCTTCGATCCGTTTGTATTTGGCTTGAAAACGGATATTGTTTTGTTCCATAATGGAAGAATCTAATTCGAGCGAGGTGATGACATTGGGTTTGCGGGTAGCCGGTTTGCCAAGCGTAGCCCACGGCTGTTCGTTGCGGATTTCTTCTTCGGTTTTGCGGGAGCGTTGCTCCGGAAGAACGACTTTTTCCATCATTTGTCCGATGACGCCGTCGGAAAGGATCATGACTGGATTGTTGTATTTAAAGGCCAAATCGAAACCTACGGCTACGTGATCGGCCATTTCCTGAACGGAAGCAGGCGCGAGGGTAATCAAACGGTAATCGCCATGTCCCCCTCCTTTGACCGTTTGAAAATAATCGGCCTGACTGGGTTGAATAGTACCTAAGCCCGGCCCTCCGCGCATCACATTCACAATCAAACCGGGCAATTCGGCGCCGGCCATATAAGAAATTCCTTCTTGTTTCAGGCTGATTCCCGGACTCGAAGACGAGGTCATGACTCTTTTTCCGCACGCGGCTCCTCCATAAACCATGTTGATGGCGGCTATTTCGCTTTCGGCTTGAAGTACAACCATTCCCGTAGTTTCCCATGGTTTTTCTTCCATCAAGGTTTCCATGATTTCGGATTGCGGAGTAATTGGGTAACCAAAATACCCGTCTGCTCCATAGCGAATGGCGGCATGCGCAATCGCTTCGTTCCCTTTCATTAATTTTACTTCTTCAGACATAATCATTTACTTTTGTAAACAGTAATGCAACCATCCGGACATACGTACCCGCAGTTGGCGCAACCGATACATTCGTCCGGTTGAACCATTTGAACATAGTTATAACCTTTGTTATTCACTTCTTTTCCCAAAATGAGTACGTCCCATGGACACGCAATTACGCATAAGTTGCACCCTTTGCATCTGCCGGAGTCTATCACCACTGTTCCTTTTGTTTTTGCCATAGATAATTATTGTTTGTAGGCCTCTTCTCTTTGCGGTTTTTTCCTGTAAAAAGACAGAGGAGAGGTTATTCTGGATATTGATCGTGTAATCTATCTAATTCTTTTTTCAAATCTCCTTCTGCATCATTTGTTTGCCGGATTCCTTCTTCCAACGCCAACATCGCCTTTTTTTGTTCGCCTAAATTAAGAAAGAAAGAACTTTTATACAAATAGAGCGAATCTACTTCCGGCGCTTTTTCCAAAGCGGCATCCACATACGAAAGCGCTTCTTCCCACATTTCCATTTCGGAACAAATATTTGCGGCAAAAATGTTTGCCATGTAATTATCGGGATACAAATGTAGCAAATCTTTTGCTTTTTCCAAAGCTTTATAATGATTGCCGTTTCCTTCGTAGGCCGTAATCAGGTATAAAAAATTTTTTTGTTTCTTGTACCCCAACGATTCAGCAAATTCAAAAGCATCGATGGCTTTTTCGGTTTCCTGCAAATCGGCATACACTTTGCCCAAATGATGCCACATTTCGCCATCCAAGGGGTTCATCTGTTCAATAATTTCGGCTATTTCTATCGCTTCTTTCTTGCATTCCAATGCGATATAGGCTTGAAGAAGAAGCCAGTAAAAATATACGTCAGGTTCTATTATTTGAAGGATTTCTTCCGTGACATGGATAGACGCTTCGAAAAGGTCGACTTCTTGGAGGGCCTCGGCCATATCGACATAGATAAGAGCCAGCTTTTCCTTTTCTTTTTTGTATTTACTTTTTAGTTTTTGGAAGAAAAGAAAAGCATCTTCTTCCATTCCCAAATGCAAAAAGGCGGTCAACTTGTGCCCCTCCGCTCCTGTTCCCGGCATATCTAAATAATGTTCCGAATAAATAAGCAGATCGTTCCATAATTCGAAATCGTTCAAAAGAAGCAAAATATCGAATATTAAGTCTGCATTGTCAGGATATATTTTCAAAGCATGTCGAATGGTCTGTTTGGCTTTTTGAATTTCGTCTTCATCCAGATAAATTTCAATAATTTCGCTAAACTCTTCTGCATCTAAAAAATGCAAGGTCGTATGATTCGTCAGCGCTTCATCCCATTCATAGAAAAAATCAGGATAAGGATCGTGCAGAGATTCATACGCATCGTTTTCGAAATCTTCGTCATTGTAAAACATAAAGCAATTATCAATTAAAATTATAAATCAAATACTTTCTTGAATGGTAATTTCAAGGCCATAGTCGATTCTTTATTTATTTTTTGAATCTTTTAAAGATACCGTTCTATTGAAAATCAGTCGGTTTTCCGTAGAATCAGGATCTACATTGAAATAACCCAAACGTTGGAATTGAAAACTGTCAAACGGTTGAGCGGTTTCTAATTCCTTTTCCACCCGTGCATTGGTTTTGATCGCCAATGAATTTGGATTCAAGCATTCTCGGAAATCTTTTTCTTCTGCTGGATTTTCGATTTTAAAAAGACGATCGTACAAACGGACTTCGGCAGGAATACTGTATGGAACTGAAACCCAATGCAACGTTCCTTTTACTTTCCGCTTGCTTTCAGGCGTTCCGCTTTTGGTTTGCGGGTCGTATTCTGCAAAAATTTCTTCGATATTTCCATTGGCATCTTTTTTGAATCCTGTGCACCGAACGATATAAGCATTTTTCAAACGCACCTCTTGTCCCGGAGCCATGCGGAAAAATTTGGGAGGAGCCGTTTCCATAAAATCTTCTCGTTCGATCCACAATTCACGGGTAAAAGCAATTTCGTGGCTGCCCATGCTTTCGTCTTCCGGGTTATTGACCGCTTCCATCCTTTCTATTTTTCCTTCTGGATAGTTGACGATGGTCAGTTTGAGCGGGTCGATCACCGCAGAAACACGCTTGGCTTTCCCATTCAAGTCTTCACGAACGGAATGTTCCAACAGAGCAATATCAATAAGCGCTTCAAATTTGGTATAGCCTATCTTATGGATAAAATTGTGAATAGATTCGGGCGTGTAACCCCTTCTGCGCAATCCGGTAAGCGTGGGCATACGAGGATCGTCCCATCCATTGACAAGGCCTTCTTGCACCAACTGGAGCAATTTGCGCTTGCTCATGATCGTATAAGTCAGATTCAGACGGTTAAATTCGAATTGCCGCGGGCGGTAGTCGCCGTCTTCCGGCCGCATTATTTTCAATTCATCTATAAACCAGTCGTACAAAGGACGGTGAACTTCAAACTCCAAAGTACAGATAGAATGGGTAACTCCTTCGAAATAATCGCTTTGTCCGTGCGCGAAATCATACATCGGGTAAGCTCTCCACTGAGTTCCCGTCCGGTGATGCGGATAATGGATCACGCGATATATAATAGGGTCGCGAAAGTGCATATTGGGGCTGGCCATGTCGATTTTTGCACGCAAAGCCATTTTTCCTTCTGGGATAAGTCCCTCATTCATTTGATGAAACAATTTGAGACTTTCTTCTATGGGGCGATCTCGGTAAGGCGAAAGAGTTCCGGCCTGGGTAGGAGAGCCTTTTTGCCGTGCAATTTCCTCTGCCGATTGTTCGTCGATATATGCTTTTCCCGCTTGAATCAGCTGAATAGCAAAATTCCATAGTTGTGGAAAATAATCAGAAGCATAATATATATTTTCCCAATGATAACCCAACCATTGAATATCTTCCATAATGGAATCTACATATTCCACATCTTCTTTGGTCGGATTAGTATCATCGAATCGGAGATTGCAAATGCCGTCGTATTTTTGGGCAATTCCAAAATCCATGCAAATGGCTTTGGCGTGGCCGATATGCAGATAGCCATTGGGTTCCGGCGGAAAGCGTGTTTGAATTCTTCCCTCATTCAGGCCCTTGGCCAAATCTTTTTCTACGATTAATTCAATAAAATTGAGATTTTTTTTATTTTCTTCCACTGGATTCCATTTTTTACTAAGACAAACACATGATTTTCGTTTTGCAAAATTACGGAATTTATTTGAGAAAACGTTTTCTTTATTTGAAATGCCTTCAAAATTATGTACTTTTGCGGTGCGTTCATTTGAAATAGACGCATTTTTAAATAAAAAGACATTCGTTTATGGAAAAAATTGTCATTCTTGATTTCGGATCTCAAACCACACAATTAATTGCGCGGAGATTGCGTGAGTTGAACGTATATTGCGAGATTGTTCCCTATAATAAATTTCCTGCAAACGATTCTTCGGTAATCGGTACGATTCTTTCGGGAAGTCCTTTTTCGGTTAACGATCCTGAATCGTTTCGGCCGGATTTGTCCTTCATTCGAGGGCGACACCCTTTGTTGGGCATTTGCTATGGAGCGCAATATTTGGTCTATATTTCCGGAGGAAAAGTAGAGAAAGGCGATGCACGGGAATATGGCCGCGCCTTATTGACGCCCTGCGATGCAGAAGACGAATTAATGAAAAATATTCCGACGCGATCTCAAGTATGGATGTCGCATGGAGATACGATTACGGTTGTTCCGGATCATTTCAAAATCGTTGCCCAAACAGCCGATATCCCTTGTGCCGCTTACCGCATCGAGGGCGAAAAAACATGGGGTGTTCAATTTCATCCGGAAGTTTTTCACACGGAAATCGGAATGACCCTATTGGATAATTTTGTTCGCATTTGCGGCGCAAAAAAGGATTGGACTTCCGCTAATTTCATTGAATCGACAGTCGACCATTTGAAAAAGCAATTGGGCAACGATCGGGTAATCTTAGCGTTGTCTGGCGGAGTAGATTCGTCGGTGTGCGCCGTTTTGTTGCATAAAGCGATCGGAAAAAATCTTACCTGCCTGCTTGTAGACAATGGTTTGCTTCGAAAAAATGAGGTAGAAATTGTTTTGGAAAATTATGAACATCTGGGTTTAAATGTACAGGCAATCGATGCGAAAGATCATTTTTACAGTGAATTGAAAGGAATAACGGATCCTGAAGAGAAACGTAAAATAATCGGCAGGGAATTTATTCGTGTTTTTGAGTATATGGCCAACCGACTGAACGATGTTCGATGGTTGGCGCAGGGTACTATTTATCCGGATGTTATTGAATCGCTGTCGATTACGGGAACGACGATCAAATCGCATCACAATGTAGGAGGACTTCCCGAAAAAATGAAACTGAAATTGGTCGAACCCATCCGTTTACTTTTCAAAGACGAGGTGCGTCGGGTAGGCCGCGAATTGGGAATGAGTAAGTATTTAATCCAACGGCATCCTTTTCCCGGCCCGGGTTTGGGCGTTCGCATTTTGGGCGAGGTCACACGCGAAAAGGTATCTATGCTGCAAGAAGCCGACGCTATTTTTATTCAAGGGCTTCGCGAGTGGGATTTGTACGATCAAGTATGGCAAGCAGGCGTTATTCTACTGCCTGTTCAGTCTGTTGGAGTAATGGGAGATGAACGCACGTATGAAAATGCAGTTGCTTTGCGGGCCGTGACCTCTACCGATGCCATGACCGCCGATTGGGCAAGATTGCCTTACGAATTTTTGGCAAAAATATCCAATGAGATCATCAACAAGGTTCAAGGCATCAACAGAGTAACGTATGATATCAGTTCTAAACCGCCTTCCACCATCGAATGGGAGTGAAATAAATATTTTTTATTGGTTTTATCCAATAGAGTTATTGGAAGGCCTGTGTGATGCAGTTATAATTAATACCATAAATCAATTCTTAAATTTATTTTAAATTCTGTTTTCAAAGCTGTTTCAAGTTCAGATTTTACTTTTTCGGCAACATCATTACAAATTTCTTTTTCGAAAGGCTTAATAAAATATCCCATAATTCCGTCTAATTGCTCTTCATTGCTCAATGCAATAGAGGTAATCAATGTTCCTATTTTCGTGGGAATATCTAAATTATCGTATTCTTCAGAAGGCATTGTTAAATATCCCAAACCTCCGCCAATAAACAGGATATTGTTTTTGTCAGCAATATTAGTTATTGCATTCAGCATTTCGTTTGCATTATCCGCATTTGCAGACGTAAAAAGCGAAATTCCAAATTGTTGAAATTCGTCTTTATGTAACTTTTTGCGAATTCGTCTTTTCATTTTTTATTTAAGTTTCTTGTTGATAATAAATTTTATAGAATTTCCCTTTTTCTTCCTAATCTTGTTCTATCAAATTGCGGTTGTCCTGAATATAAATCTCAAAAATTGGATGCATAGAAGTATTTTTGTTAATAGAACGAGTTACCATTTCTATCTTTTTTATCAACTTCTTTTTTGCTTTCATCTGCAATCTTTTTATGCAAATCTGCAATTTTTTCCATTCTATTTTCTTTCAATTATTTCAATCTCCTCCTCTGTCAATCCATACAACCCATAAACCATCCCATCAATCGCTTTATCCGTTGCCTGTATCTGACTCACAAATTTATCACATTTTTCCTTATATTCATTAAAATACTCTTCCCATTCATCCTGTTGTTTGAGCGAAAGAGTGATTTTTTGTTTTGCCAACTCTGCAAGGAATTGTTTAAACTCCAATTTTTCGAAAAACTCTAATGCTCCTGTTATTTTTATGGCGTTAAAATTATCGGACAAGCGTTTGAGAAAGCGTTGGCGTTTAGTTTGCAAATCAATAGAAAGATTTGCTCTGTTTTTTGCATGAGAAACAAATTGTTCTTGAATTTCTTTTGGCGCTTTGTAAATGTAGGCGTTCTGTAAATTAGGCGCTGAATACAATAAATATCCGCCGGACATTCTTAATCCATCAAACAAACACTCAAAAGTATAGTTATATAACTTGGAATTTAACCAACATAAAATATATTCAGGTAAAAAATCTTGACTAAAAGAATGTATGCAGTTTGTATTAATTGAAGCATATTCTCCAAGTTCGTCATAAAAGGATTCACAAGTTAACCCGATTTTAGCAATAATAATTTTGTTAGAGGAGTATAATTTGTGCCTATTTGAAGATATAGTATTTGAATCTTTTGGTAAAAATGGGTTTAAGTATTTTTTGCCTTTATCTACTAAATGTGAAATCCCCCACATATTGGAATAAGCATCTATTGTTCCTGTATTTATCAATTTATAACCTGCCGTTTCATTAATCAAAGTTGAATAATCATCGGCTTCTTTTGCTGTAGATGTCGCATTAATTAAGCCTGTTTCTTTTAATGAACAACTTTTTGAAATAACTTTTTGCGTAATTGTCAATTTATCGTTTAGTAAAAATCCCCATATAGAATCAGCACTTAATGAAAGTTTATTTGAATTCATTTTTTGAGAAATCAACTCTTTTGTTGTTTCATCGAATTTTCCGCATTCAATATCATAAGATAAATAAGATTCTTTATTTTTCAGAAATGTAATTACCGGATATGTAGAAGCGTCCGTAAATACTTTTTTATCCGAATAATCAATAAGTTGATACAAGTAAAAATCTGTTTTTATAAATTCCCTTAATGCTAATCCGTAACTTGCTGACAAATAACGATTAGGCGTGATATAAGCTAAGCAGCCCTTTTTATTCAATAGCCATAAGCCTCTTTCAAAGAAATAAATGTATAAATCTACCGTTCCTTTTGCTGTCAAATAATTGTTTTTAAGAAAATTGTATTCTTTTTCCGAATAAGTTTTTTTCAATTCTATGGCATTTACATACGGCGGATTTCCAATCACCACATCGAAACCGCCTTTTTCAAATACTTGCGGAAACTCCTTGTGCCAATCGAATGCTTTCTCTCCCGCTATTTCGGGATCGGAAATCAGCGAATTTCCGCATTTGATATTGTTGTTCAGTGAATTGAGCTTGCGATGCGGTTTGGCGGTACGCAACCACAAGGCGAGCTTGGCTATTTCTACACTTTCCTCATTAATATCAATGCCATACAAATTGTTTTCCAAAATGGCGTTTTCGATGTCTGGAAACACGATTCCACTTCCAAATAATTTGGCTGTCAATTCATCAATGTACTTGTGTTCCGCCATCAGGAAGTCGAGAGCGGCATTCAGGAATGCGCCCGAACCGCAGGCCGGATCGCAGATAGAGAGCGAAAGTAGCCATTCGCGATAGGTATTCAAGCAGTCCGCTAATTGTTTGGTTTGAGCTTTGGGACGTTTATAGTCGGCAACATATTCCGATTCGTCGATAGCGAGCGCTGTTTTTTTATCCGTACAAAGTTTACCCAGCGTATTTTCCACAATATACGCAGTAATATATCGGGGCGTATAAAAAACCCCGTCTTTTTTGCGTTTCGAAATCTGTTTCGCACCGGTGGTTATTTCGTTGGTTATCTCTTCAATCTCAGTCAAAGAATGTTCAAAAATATGCCCCAGAATATTAACGTCTACTTCCGTATCAAAATCATAGACGATTAATTTCAAAATGTTTTCCTTTAAAACATCATCGTCAATGGCGATCGCATCCAATAGCTCGTCCGGTTTGAAAAGCCCGCCGTTGTATCCGAAAATATCTTCGGCTTTCCCTTTATGCCCTTCGTTCATATATTTGAAATAGAGCTTGAAACGCTCGTATAAAGACTGATATTCGTTGAGGGGGTCTTCGTTTCGCCTGTCCCATTGATCGATAATCCGCTTCATGGAATTAGGCGGAAGCAAACCTTTATCTTCAGCAAAAAAGACAAACAAAAAACGGTCGAGTAATTTTTGCGTCTTGCGGAAAAGTTCAAGTTTATCGAACGCCGGATTGTTTTTTCGAATATGATCAAACAGCGCCTGTTTAAATGTAGAATAATCCTTATATAACTTCTTGGTTATTCGGTCTTCATTGTTGGTCGACTCGCTTTTCAGCTGCTTGGGTAAGTCTTTTGCAATATTTTCGTAAGCCAAGCAAACCCACAAAACGGCAAAATCATCTTCTCTCAGCTTATACAGGTTAAATTCTTCGAAATCAATCGTATTTTCGATATAAAACCGCAACTTTTCAAAATTAGAAATAATCACGTAAGATGTTTTGCGATTGTTGTTTTTGTAACCGAAAGCCTGTGTTTCAACTTGTTTTAAATCAGTGGTTTTATGGTCTTTCAGTTCAATAACGGCTTTCACTTCGCCGTTGATGAGGATTGCTCCGTCGGCTTTTTTGGAATCTTTTTCGTTTTTCTTTTCGGTAATCAGATTGTAATCAGGTTCTGGATTCAGCGTATAGCCGAGAATTTTTACAAAAAGCTCCCGCAAAAAACCTTCCTGAAATTGTTCTTCCTTGCTGTTGCGGATATTCTCTTGAATCTCTGAATTTAGAAAATAAGCAGAATATGCTTTATAAGCTTCTCGAATCTTCCCCGAAGAAGCAAGTATTTGCTTTTTCAAAATAGTATGTTGAAACAGACCCATGCGTTAAAAAAATCATTAATCTTTTATTGTTCCGTGGCAATCGGGCTGTTTAACCATTTGGTTTCGACTGAATCGAATACTTCCTAAAAAACATCTATAGAATGTGTTTTGTAATTGTTCATTACGAAAGTTATTTTTTCGTTTCCGGGTACATTTCATTCGCAATTCTTTTTTACGACACTGTTTTTAAGAATGAAAAATTTGTAATAGCTTCCTATTTCACGCCTTCATATTGTGGAAAACATTTTGAATATCTTCATCTTCTTCAAATTTTTCCAATAATTTTTCCACCGCAGTCCGTTGCTCGTTTGTTACTTCCTTATAATCATTGGGAATCCATTCGAACTCGGCGCTGTGGATTTCATATCCTTTTTCTTCCAGATATTTTTGGATGGCCGAATACGATTGAAATTCTCCATAAATCAATAAAACGTTTTCTTCTTCGTCGTACTCAATTTCATCTACGCCAAAATCGATCAATTCCAATTCAAGTTCTTCCGGATCAATGCTTTCCTTGGATGTAATTTTGAACACGCATTGGTGATCGAAGAGGAATTGCAAACTGCCGCTGGTTCCCAACGATCCGCCGTATTTATTGAAATAACTCCGCACATTGGCGACGGTGCGGGTCGGATTGTCGGTAGCCGTTTCTACCACCATAGCAATTCCATACGGGCCATATCCTTCGTAAACGATTTCCTTATAGTCTGCCGCCTCTTTGGAGGTCGCTTTTTTGATCGCTCGTTCCACATTGTCTTTCGGCATATTTTCTTTTTTCGACTGCTGCATCAACACGCGCAGGCGGGGATTGGTATCGGGGTCGGGACCGCCTTCTTTTACGGCAATCGTAATCTGCTTGCCTAATTTGGTAAACACGCGGGCCATGTTGCCCCATCTTTTTAATTTGGTTGCTTTCCGGTACTCAAATGCTCTTCCCATAACTTATTATGAACGTTGATTGTGGATTTATATCGTTTTTCAATTTTGAATTTTTCGATTTTCTCGGCTGAAACAGATGCGGCAAACGGGCTTCACCGGAGCTGCGCTCCTAACTGTTCTTCCAAATTTTTCCGGATACGCAGCATTAGCGAATCTATCTGTTTATCGGTCAGTGTTTTTTCTTCATCTTGCAGAACAAGGCCGATCGCGTATGATTTTTTTCCTTCCGGTAAATTTTTCCCTTCATATACATCGAACAAGCTGACTTCTTTCAATAATTTTTTATCGGTTTGCCAAGCCGCTTTTTCGATTTCTGCAAACGAAATGTTTTGATCTAACAATAAGGCCAAATCGCGCCGCACCGGATGAAATTTGGAAATCGCTGTATATTTTACCTGCATCTTCCGGTTTTCTTGCATCAATGCCCCCCATTTTAATTCGGCAAAATACACCTCTACAGGAATATCAAATGTTTTGCAAATGTTTTTCTGCAAAACGCCTAATATACCCAATGGCTTTCCCTCTAATGTTTCCACAGACAAAGCGGCAGAAAAAATATCGTTGGCTATTGGTTTGTAGACGCTTTTTTTTCTGGTAATTCCCAAACGCAAGAGAATATTCTCTATATATGCTTTCAACTCATAAATTGACGTTTTTTCCGTCGGACGCAGCCAGCTATGGGTTACCGAGTTGCCTGTCAACCACAAAGCCAATTTAAATTCCTCCTTGATAGCGGATAAATAATCGTTTCCTTTCTGTTGTTCCGGAATGATAGCGTATGTATTTCCGAATTCATAGAACTTCAAGTCCGGATTTTTGCGATTTCGATTGTATTCGATGGAGGCTAAACCGCCAAATAATAAGGTTTGACGCATCACGTTCAAATCGACGCTGATGGGATTTTGCAAGCAAATGCAATTCTTCTTCGGGAAAGCGCTTAATTCTTCGTAATAGGAGCTTGAAGAAAGCGAATTATTCATAATTTCGCTCAAACCGGCACCCGTCAATTGTTCGGATATGATATTTTGCAGCTCAAAGCTTCTGTCGGTAGCCGTTTCGAAGGAAAGTTTGGATTTCAATTCTTCACTCGTTTCCACTTGATTGTATCCATAGATGCGGAGAATCTCCTCTATTACGTCGACATCGCGCGTAACGTCGACGCGATAACTGGGTACGCTCAGTTTCCACTTATCTTCTTTTTTTTCTATCGCTTGGATTTCCAAATTTTTGAGAATTCTTTCAATGACCTCTTCTGGAATTTGTTTTCCGATCAGGCGATGGGTTTTCTGAATGGAAAGTTCAACTTCCGCCGGAACGATGGGTACTGGATAAACATCCTGAATTTCGCCCGTAATGCGTCCGCCGGCCACCTCCTTGATCAGCAAAGCCGCCCGTTTCAATACATATATGGTATTGTTCGGATCGGTTCCCCGCTCAAAACGGAAAGATGCGTCGGTATTCAATCCATGAAACCGCGCTGTTTTGCGAATCCAAGTGGGATGAAAACAGGCCGATTCGAGAAACACATCGGTAGTTGTTTCGGTTACGCCGGAATCCAATCCGCCGAAAACGCCGCCGATACACATGCCTCCCTCACTATTGCAGATCATCAAATCTCTGTCCGACAGTTTTCGTTCCACTCCGTCTAAAGTAGTGAATAAAGTCCCTTCAGGAAGCGTTTTCACAATTACCCGTTTGCCCAGAATGGCTTTCGCATCGAAAGCATGAAGCGGTTGCCCTGTTTCATGCAAAATATAATTGGTGACGTCTACCACATTGTTAATGGGACGGACGCCAATGGTTTCCAAACGGTTTTTCAACCAAGCGGGACTTTCTTTTACTTGTATGCCCTCTATGGTAAGACCTGAATATCTGGGGCAGGCTTCTGTATTTTCGACGGCCACCTCGATGGCGGGAGAAAAATCGTCGATCTGAAAATCGTCGACAGAAGGTTTGGAAAGAAGATCGGAAAGTTCGCTTCGTTCGGCTCCGTATTCCGCTAAATAAGCAGCCAGATCACGCGCAACCCCATAATGGGAAGCGGCGTCGATCCGGTTGGGGGTGATATCCACTTCCAACACATAATCGCTTTTTACTTGATAATATTCGCTGGCGGACATGCCCACCGGCGCGTCGTCTGAAAGAACAATGATTCCCTCGTGACTATTTCCCAAACCTATTTCATCTTCGGCACAAATCATTCCGTTGGATTCAACGCCTCTGATTTTCGATTTTTTGATGGTAATCGAATCGTCGTCGGAATAAAGCTTTGTTCCTATCATGGCCACAACTACTTTTTGTCCAGCCGCTACATTGGGCGCACCGCAAACAATTTGTAATGGAGGAGTCTCCGACCCTATCTCTACTGTGGTTATGTGTAGATGATCCGAATCGGGATGTTTTTCACAAGTTAATACTTTCCCAATAACCAATCCTTTCAGTCCTCCCCGCACGGTTTCCACTTCTTCGACGCTTCCAGTTTCCAAACCGATGGAGGTCAACACATCGGAGAGTTGTTTAGGCGATAAATCGAAACGGACATAATCTTTCAGCCAATTGTATGAAATATTCATCTATTTGTATTGCTATGGTTTTCAAAAATGATTGGCAAAAATACTAAATATATCCTATTTGCCGCTACGATTTATCCTAAAATTTTGGGACGCACAAACAGTAACCACAAATTTGTTAATCTCTTAAGAAAGCCGGTTCGGAATCCGTTTGCTTGATCAAACCGCGATTAGCATAGGGTTTTTCCGCTGGTATCAATTCGACCTGGCTGTTGATTCGCGATTTGTATTCGTCGATTACCCGGTCTTCATCCAAATTCTGGAAACGAATGTATTCGCTTTTGAAGCTTAACAGAACGTCGCCGGTAGAACCGTTTCGGTGCTTGGCGATGATGATTTCCGCTTTTCCTCGATAATCTTGCCCTTGCGGCCCTTCGAAAATCTTGTAGTATTCGGGACGATGAATAAAGCATACAATATCGGCATCCTGTTCAATAGCTCCCGATTCGCGGAGGTCGGACAGTTGAGGACGTTTGGCATCGGGTCCCGTATCTTTTATCGAACGGGTTTCGACGCTCCGGTTCAATTGCGAGAGCGCTATGATCGGAATATTCAATTCTTTGGCCAATCCTTTCAGTGAACGGGAGATAATGCTTACTTCCTGTTCGCGGCTGCTGAAATTCATGCCGCTGGCATTCATTAATTGAAGGTAATCGATGATCACGCATTTGACTTTGTGTTCTTTTACCAACCGTCGGGTTTTTGTCCGCAGTTCGAAAACCGATAAACTGGGCGTATCGTCTACAAAAATAGGCGCATCGTAAAGCTGTTTCACCCGCTGGTCTAATTGTTGCCACTCGTATTGAGCCAGTTGACCACTTTTTATTTTTTCGCCCGAAATTTCAGTTACATTCACAATTAATCGGTTTACCAACTGGACGTTCGACATTTCCAATGAAAAGACTGCTACCGGAATATTGAAATTCACCGCCATATTTTTGGCCATAGACAACACAAAAGCGGTTTTACCCATAGCCGGACGGGCGGCGATGACAATCAGGTCGGATTTTTGCCACCCCGAAGTGATTTTATCCAAATCTTTGAATCCGGTTTGCAATCCGCTCAAACCGTCGGTTCGTTTGGCTGCTTCAGTCATCAGGTCGATGGCTTCCCGGATAATCGGATTGATGGGAGTGACCTCTTTTTTTACATTTCGTTGAGATAGCTCAAACAATTGGCCTTCGGCTTCCTGCATCAGATCGTCCACATCGTTTGTTTCGTCGAACGCCTTGCTGGCCACATTGGACGAAAAGGTGATCAATTCCCTGGCTAATGATTTTTGAGCCACAATACGCGCATGATATTCCAAGTGCGCGCTGGATACCACCTTTTGCGATAGCTGGGCAATATAGGGCAATCCTCCGATTTGTTCCAAATCCCCTGTTTTCCGCAACTGGTCGATAACGGTCAGCATGTCGATGGGTTTTTGCTGTACGGCTAAACTTTGTATGGCCGTAAATATCAGCTCATGCGTTTTGTCGTAAAAACTTTGGGGAGTTAAAATTTCGCTAATCATGGAGTAAGCATCTTTCTCAAGCATCAAAGCTCCCAAGATAGCCTCTTCCAACTCACGGGCTTGCGGTTGAATTCGCCCGACTTCTTCCGTATGAACGCTGGACTTTTTTTTACTATGCGAATTCGAAGTACTTTGTGTTGCCATATTACTTTGCTTTTATTTGATGCAAAAGTAACAAAATAGGCAGGGCTTTTCTGAAATGAAAAATAAAAACTATAAACATGTTTTCAACAACAAGGGGACATGAATTATATTGTTTGCGGTAATTCCCATGTGAAACGGGATAAGATTTGTAGAGGATTTCCTTTGCGGGGCCGTACAGACGGGCGTTCCTATTGATCAATCCGAACTGCGGAAGATGTTCGTGATCAGTATAGCCGCGTCCCAGAAACAGGGTCTCAATTCCTGCACCCCAGGAAAGTCGTTGCTAATATACAACTTTTTCCTGATTCCGCCAATAGTCAGACCTTCTATTTCGTAACAGTAAGAAAACAAAAAGTAGCTTTGCAAAAGCTGCTGCATTTTTTTGTAAAGCAGAGCTTTATAGGTGGTGTTCTACAAAGTATGCTTATTAAACAAATCCAAAGTTGATATAAAAGAAAGCGAGATTAAAAGCTTTGAAATGATTTAGAAGTTTCTTAGAGAAACAACAAGTTTTTCTGAAGGCTCTTCTGATACGGTGTCTTTAACGATAATTATTCCCTTCTATTCCAACCGTATATTCTTTTCCCACTAAATGATTATCCTTTTTGAAAGCAGCAATAAAACTATCCCATTTATCCGTAGCAATACTTCCATAACTAACGCCTAAATCCAACAGTTTCTTCTTCAACTTCATTGCTGTTTGCAAATCACACTTGCCCAAACAAAACAGACGATTTCTCCACTTTCCCTATCGCAAGCATAAATTAATCTTGCCTTCTTTGATTTATTTTCAACGAAAGTCCAAAATTCATCCACCTCCAAACAGGGATAATAGCTTTGTTTTGATGTAATTACATGCTCCGGCTTGGACAAAACCGATAACACTTTATCCATACTTATCCCTTCTATTTCTGCTGTATCGCGGATACCAACTCCCCATACAAGCATTTTTTCGATACGTTTATATAATTTGGAATGACAGCCTTTATAGGTCAGTGCATGGTCTCCGATAAACTGACGTCCGCAATCTTTGCATAAATAATTTTGCTTTTTGGACGATTTTTTGCCGTTTTTCTTTATTTTTGTGCTTTGGCAATGAGGGC